>NZ_JBSXNH010000040.1:0-37317 GCF_056857535.1 Vreelandella sp. L-25 | reverse complement strand
AACGGCTGTTTGCTCAAGGCCGAAGTGTTTTCTACCCCCTCTGGAGAAGAGCGCCAGACGCCGAGGCACGAATACCAGACTTGTTCACCTCCTCAGGAGGACTATGCCGATGACACGCCGGAAAATGGGGAGACCCTAGTTATATGAGGGGTTGACTTAGCGTCAAAAATGCGTAGAATACGCCACACGTTGATGCGGGGTGGAGCAGTCTGGTAGCTCGTCGGGCTCATAACCCGAAGGTCATCGGTTCAAATCCGGTCCCCGCTACCAATATTTTGAGAGGCAGATCAGTTACTTACTGATCTGCCTTTTTTGTTGCCTACCATTTCAAATTCCTCTGTGCCCATATTGTGCCCACACAGTGCCCAATATTTCCACTGCCTCTGAAGATCAAAAATTTGCATGACCTTCAGGCACCTAGCAGAAATCCCTACCTCACCATAAATTTCCATACTACGTTCTTAGCCGGACAAAGGCGCAGACTCATCATTAGCCTCCTTAACATGAGTTACCAGTTGCTCAATCTCACAATCGAAGTAGTAACAAAGCTTGTCGAGATTATCAGTCACAGTGCTATGGCCTGGATGATTGATAATTTTCGATAACGTCATTCGATTGATACCTGTTTCTTTTGCTATCTCGCCAATCGTAATCCTGCGCCGTTCTTCAAATTCTTTCTCAGCGATCAGCTCTTTTAAGTGATACCGAATCATCTCTTTGTCCAATGTGATCATAAAAATTATCAAAAAGGTGTTGAAATAATCATTTGATCGTTTATATTTATGATCGAACGATTAAATATATTATCAAATGATCACTTGAGCGAGGAGATAGTCTCATGGACTGCACTTTTTTGACAACGGAAGAGCTCGCGTCGCGAATCAAATATGATGCACGCACTATCCGCCAGCAACTCAAAGACAGTGTGCTCATTGAAGGCACTCATTACATCCGCCCCTTTGGGCGTCGGAAAATCCTTTATATCTGGGAAACTATTCAGGAAGAAATGCTGAAAGCGACCCCTCGTGAGCAAGCAATCGCCATTCCAATGGCGAACGGAGGCGTATGCCATGGGTAAGGTTCGCGTCCGCCAAGAGAGCAAAAAGCTTTTTATCGACTTCAGGTATGACGGGCAACGTTTTCGTGAACAAACGCTTCTAGACGACAACGCAAAAAATCGTAAGCAGTTGGAACAGCTTTTACAGCGCATGGAAGCAAAAATGCTGCTCGGCGAATTCAATTATGCAGAGTTCTTTCCTAATAGCAGCAACTTGCAGAAATTGAAGCCCCATCAGCCTACCAATACAGCTGAGCCTCAAGTTGTCAGCGATTCAGACACACCATTCTTCAACGGTTTCTCTGATCAGTGGTTCGACGAAAGCAAAATCCAATGGCGCGCCTCTCACGTCCGCAATGTGAGTTCGATCTTGGATAGCTCACTTAAGCCTGCATTTGGGAAAAAACACATCGGAGAGATCACCAAGGCGGACATCCTGGCGTTCCGCACCAAACTAGCCAAGCGCAGGGGCCGTGGTGCCACGGGGCTGGTATCGCCTAAAACGATCAACAGCCATATGTCCATTTTGCGTATGGTGCTCGATGAGGCGGCCGAGCGTTTCGATTTCGAGACGCCGTACAAAAATATTAAGCCGTTAAAGCTACAGAAGACGCATATCGAGCCGTTTTCGCTACATGAGGTGCAACGCATCATCGATAACGTCCGCGCAGACTATTGCAACTATTACATAGTGCGGTTCTTTACCGGCATGCGCACCGGTGAGGTCGATGGTTTGAAGTGGAAAAACATTGATTTTGCTAAGCGTGAAATCTTAGTACGCGAAACATTGATAAATGGTGAAACGGAATATACCAAGACCGATGGGTCGCAACGAGAAATCCCCATGTTCGGGCAGGTGTACGACGCTCTCAAAACGCAGTACGCCGCCACTGGGCACATGAGTAAGTACGTGTTCTGCAATCAGATGGGACAGCCGCTTGATCACAATAACGTGACAAAGCGCGTGTGGTACCCCTTGCTCAAGTCTCTTGGGCTGACTAAACGCCGTCCTTATCAAACACGCCATACTGCCGCGACACTCTTTTTGGCTTCTGGCGAAAACCCAGAATGGGTGGCGCGAATGCTGGGCCATAGCTCCACCGAGATGCTGTTTAAGGTTTATTCGCGTTACGTCCCCAATGCCACCCGTATGGATGGCTCTGCCTTTGAGCGTTTGTTAGGCAACACCACGCCCACTAAGCCCCAGAAGGAGCAGCGTCATGAAACGGCTTCAACCAGGCGGTTTTTTTATGCTCGCTTGTTAATTATATCCACATCAAATTGTGTGGATCTTTTCTGTATTGCGGTGAAGCCCGGAAGATAAAATGAGTACTGGTCACACGTGAAGCCGCACAAAATATTCCAGTGAGATTAGGGATCGATTGAAGGGTTCAAGAAATTATCGTTGGCTGACGTTAATGAACAGGCTTCTGACTAGTAGCGGTGGGCGACTCGCCCCTGATCAGCGTATTGAGTTTGGTATTGTGCTGACCATTGCTATTGTTACTTCACCCGAAAAACCGCGTTACCATCATGATGATAAATACTACGCATGCATTTCGAGCTGAGAATTTATTGCTTGCCAGGCTTCGGCGAATGTCCATGGCTCTCGATTAAGAAGACCTTAAATGCCTGCCACAACGGGCTCCGATAACGCTCGGGATGCCACACCAATGAAAAGATCCTAGATAGTTCTAGCCCACTCTGCATTGAAACCAATTCCCCCCGCTCAAGCTCCCCCTTCACGCTGCGATACGACAGGCAGCCCAAACCGAGGCCGGCTATCACTGCTTGCTTAATGGCCTCATGTTGACTGAGCTCCATACGCACCTGCAGTCGCTCGACATGATGCAACACGGCAGCCTCAAATATTTCACGTGTTCCTGATCCCAGTTCGCGGAGTATCCAGGGCGCAGCACCAAGATCGACGTCATCAAGCCGCTTCTTCTGGGCCAAGGGATGCTGTGGGGAGCAGACAATCACAAGCTGATCCTCGCACCAAGTTTCGCTCTCCAGGCGCGATTCGTGACATTGCCCTTCGATCAACCCCAAATCTGCATCGAAACGCAGCAGATCCGTAATTACCTCTCCCGTGTTGCGCAACCGTAAGCGAAGGTCCACTTTTGGATTTTCATTGCTGAAGTATCCAGCCAGAGGGGGTAACAGATAGGTACCGGTGGTAGCGCTGGCCGAGACATTAAGGGTGCCCTGTAATTGACTCTCAGGTTCCTCGGCCACAGCCACGAAGTCGGCCATGCCTTCCAGCAGCCGTTCGGCACGGGGTAACAGGTAGCTCCCCATACCATTGAGCCGCAAACGTCGGCCAAGCCGCTCGAAGAGATCGACGCCCAGCTGATGCTCCAGATCAGAGAGTGATTGACTAATAGTCGATTGAGACAGCTTCAAGTGACGCGCAGCAGCGATCACCGTGCCGTCACGAGCCACGGCTACAAAGACTTGTAGCTGGCGAAAAGTCACATGGGGAGTCATATATCGTCTCTACCGAACAGTCATATTGTTATATATTGATAACCATAAAGCATTTTCCTTTCTATGCTAGCCACGGACGCACTAATAAGGAAAAACGTCATGTGGCAAGGTCTGATTCTCTGTAGCACCCTAACTTTGGTAGGCTTTGGCCTAGCTCATCTACCCGGACTAGCTTCCAGTGGTATTAGCCCATTGGTTTTCGCCTTACTTCTAGGCCTGATTGCGGGTAACCTTCCTCTGGCGCGCCGTCTTTCAAGTACTCAATCAGGGTTAAAATTTGCCACACGCTGGCTGCTGCGTAGCGGCATCGTACTATTCGGGCTGTCATTAACCCTGCAGCAAGTCTTCGCCCTTGGTATCGGGGTATTGCTACTAGACCTAGTGGTGATCTGCAGTGTGCTGATCATCGGCTATCAGATCGGCACCCGTATTCTGGGAATGGACCGCGAAACAACATTATTAACAAGTGCAGGTAGTGCCATCTGCGGTGCAGCGGCGGTGCTCGCGACCGAAGCTGTCATCCGCTCGCGTCCGGCCGCCTCATCCATGGCCGTAGCCACCGTAGTGCTCTTCGGCACTCTGGGAATGCTTACCTACCCTCTTTTATACCCGTATTTAGGAATGGAAGAAGCCCTCTTTGGCATCTATATAGGCGCGACTGTTCACGAAGTGGCTCAGGTTGTGGCCGCCGCTGATGCTGTGGGTACCGAGGCAATGGCTAGTGCCGTCATCGTCAAAATGGTTCGCGTGATCCTGTTGTTGCCCTTCCTACTTATCGTTGGGCAATGGTGGCTTCGTCAGCAGACCAGCGACTCGGAATCAGGGACTGGCAAACTGGTGATCCCTTGGTTTGCTTTCGGGTTCATAGCCGTAATTGGGTTCAACAGTGTTATTGACTTGCCTACTAGTCTCCATCAGACACTAGTACTGGCTGGGCAGGTTGCGCTGACCATGGCCATGGCCGCACTGGGATTCGAAACCCGTTTCGAGAAGCTCAAGGCGTTGGGTATACGCCCTTTTATACTGGGGTTAATACTGTTTGTCTTACTTCTAGTGGGTGGTGGCCTAGCTAGTCAGCTCCTGATGGGCTAAATGGGTTCTTTGTCACTTTACGTCGATTGGCCATGTTCCAATATGTGTCCTGTTATCGCGATAACAGGACACATAAGGTTTGTTATGAATAGGCGATTCGCGGAAAGTCCGAACGCGTCAAGTAGCCCTATTTCGGTTCGCCGACTATATAACCCACAGCTGGTAGTTGTTTGGTGGTAAAGCAAATCAAGACGACCGCTTGGGGTTCAAAACTCGCTTTGAGGCGGCCAAAATGCTGGCAGCTGCAGTGGGTCTAGGACGACCACTACAGCTGCCAGCATGGCTGAATACATCACAATGCAGTAGTAATTGTTATTCAACCATCGCCATTACCATCAGCAGTGTTCACATCGGTAGCGTATACGCCGTCTTTACAATGGTATAAAACTCCCGCGCGTAGCTCCCTTGCTCACGAGGGCCATAGCTCGATGCCTTACGCCCCCCGAAAGCAACGTGGTAGTCAACTCCTGCAGTCGGCAAATTAACCATAACCATGCCAGCATGAACCCGCCGCTTGAAGTCACTGGCTGCTTTCAAGGATCCTGTACAGATGCCTGCTGTAAGACCAAATTCAACAGCGTTGGCAACTTCCAAAGCATGTTCAAAATCCCTAACTTTGATGATGCAAGCTACTGGGCCAAAGATCTCCTCTTGGTTGATGCGCATATCAGGGTGTGTATCAACAAAGAGAGTCGGCATTACATAATGCCCATTCGAACGACCACTCGCTGAGGTGCCGCCCAGCAACAGGCGTGCGCCCTCGGATTCACCGATACGCACATACTCGAGAACCTGTTCTTTCTGAGCCTGACTGACCGCTGGTCCGATGTCAGTAGAGGGATCCAGTCCGTCTCCTACTATAAGTTCCTCCATGCGCTTGTGAAGTGCTGCGATGAAACGGTCGTGGATTCCTTCGGTAACTATTAAACGAGAAGAAGCCGTACAACGCTGCCCAGTGGAAAAAAATGCGCCATTTAGGGCACACTCCACTGCAGTTTCTAAATTCGCGTCATCTAATACTACTAGAGGATTTTTACCTCCCATCTCCAACTGAACACGCCCGCCGCGGTCCGTTACAGTACGGCGAAGATGTGTGCCTACGCCGGTAGACCCTGTAAAGCTAACAGCATCGACATCGTTACTCTCTGCGATGGTCTGACCTACCACGGAGCCAGGCCCCATCACTAGGTTAAAGACACCGTCTGGAAGACCGGAGCGACTGATTATTTCTGTTAACGCCCAGACGCAACCTGGTGCAATATCCGCAGGCTTGATAATTACGCAGTTGCCATATGCCAGCGCTGGTGCAATCTTCCAAGCGGGGATGGCAATAGGGAAATTCCAAGGCGTAATCAGCCCCACCACACCGAGAGGTTCTCGTGTTACATCGACGATAACGTCAGGACGAACCGAAGCAATCTGCTCCCCACTAAGTCGCAGCGCCTCCCCAGCAAAAAATTTAAATATTGCACCAGCCCGGTTTGCTTCGCCAATTCCCTCTGCAAGAGTCTTCCCTTCTTCGCGCGTTAGGAGGCGACCTAGTTCTTCCTTACGCGCTAGAATCTCGCTGCCGATTCGATCTAGTATATCAAAGCGCTGCTGCGGGGTTGACTGTGACCAAGTAGGGAATGCATTACGTGCACTCGATATAGCTGATAAGGCTTGGCCACTGTCACCTTGAGCGTATTCTCCAATGATCTCTTCAATGTTGGCCGGGTTGACATTATGGCTGATACCAATGCCTTCTACCCAAGCTCCGCCGATAAAATTCTTGTGCATCAATATAATCCTTATAGTTGTTCGTATTTTATTAGCTCAAAAGACTAATTGTCATAGGGGGGCCGCTCCGATACTGGCACCACCGCAAACGTAGATGACCTGTCCGTTGATATACGCGGCTCCGTCCGAAAGCAAAAAAGCGATGGGTTCTGCAACCTCTTCCGGTGTGCCAAAGCGTTTTCCCGGCACCGTTTTGAGAAGCTCCTCGTAAGCCTCGGAGCCCAGCGGATGATTTCGATCAAATAGCTCGGTGCGAATCGGACCTGGCGCGATAGTATTTATAGTTATACCGGAAGCCGCCAGTTCTAATGCCCAACAGCGCGTTAGACTCAGCAAGCCTGCTTTAGAGGCCGCGTAGGGCGTGCGTTCTGTACGGCCGAGAACCACACGGCTTGATACATTGACAATACGTCCGCGTCCCTTTTTTTGCATACTAGGAACTACTGCTTGGGCACATTGAACTGCTGCACGCAAATTTACCGAGTAATGTAAATCCATATCCTCCACGCTGGTTTCCAAAAGAGAACGTGATTGGGACAAACCTGCATTATTGATCAAGTGATCAATTTCATATTCCTCAACGATCTGGCTCAGGCCTTCTGCCGTTGCTTTGGAATCTACAAAATCAATTTCAAAGAAAGGGCCAGGCGGGTTGATTGGCCGGTGTCGACCGGTGCCAATCACTAAATGGCCGCTCTCGGCCAATAGCTTGGCAGTTGCTGCACCGATACCCCGAGAAGAGCCGGTAACAAGGGTCACTGGCTGCTGCATAAAAAAACCTCCAATTTTATTCACTGCATAATCAGCATGTGTTGTACCGCACTGCGGTACGTCGTACCATTTTTTGATATTCCCAAAAGACTATGCTAGCTTTCTTCGGCAAGCAAGTAATTATGCTGACGAATCACCGAGAGGACGCAATGGAATTACTTAAGTTCGGCGCAGAACAGAAGGCCAACGAGAAAGACCGTTTATTCGTGTCGAGCCTGGCACGGGGAATTTCACTTCTGGCTGCCTTTAGTCCAGATCGCGTATCTATGTCAGCTGGTGACTTAGCACGGGAAACTGGGCTGCCAAAGTCGACAATCACCCGGCTTAGCTACACGTTGAACAAACTCGGTTACCTAATGTTTCGGGAAGATATTGGCCACTATCAATTACATCCGAGAATTTTAACGCTCGGCTATCCAGTGCTGGCCAATATCGATCGCCGACACATTGCCGCACCGCTCATGCAGGACCTAGCTAAGCAATCGGGAGGTACGGTATCGCTCGGCATTCGCGACGGACTCTCAATGATTTTGATCGAGCGTTCTCGAAACCCAACCGTTAGCGCGCTACCTCTCGATATTGGTTCACGCCTACCACTGGCGACAACGGCAATGGGTCAGGCCTACTTCGCCGCCGCGAATAGAGCTGAAAGAAAAGAAATTCTAAAACTTTACCAAGAGCGTCATCCGGAGCAGTACGAAAAAATCCTTAGTCTTCTAGAAAACAGCACGGAGGATTATCGACACCACGGATACTGTAAAGCCATCGGTAGCTGGGAGCATGACGTGAATGCCGTAGGGGCGGCCGTTCGACTCTCTTCAGAGACCTTAGCGGCCTTCAATTGCGGGGGCCCCGATCATCGACTGTCAGTAGAAATGCTCGATGAACTGGGTGAGCGGCTTGTTCAAATGGCCCAGGATTTTCAAATCAGCGAATGGGTAGGGCAATTGCCCCCCCGGCAAGAACGTGAAGGTATTTAAGTAATTATTATACTTTCATAAATAAAAACAATACTCCCTAATCTCAATAGGAGCTTACAACATGACAATTAAACTTGCTCGTCGTAGTTTTCTTAAAACTGGTGTTATGTCCGCAGCAGCAATTGCTATGGGGCCCAAACTTTTGGGATCGATGGCCTATGCAGCTAAGACTCCAGACTATCTCACTCTTGTTGGAGGCGGCCAAGGCGGGGCTTGGTATTTGGGTGCCGCTACCATGGCCGAAATTGCCAAAAATCTATGGCCAAACGTCTCGACAACCGTCACACCGGGCGGCAGTTTGGCTAATTTACAAGCAGTGGGAGGCCGTAGGATCGATATCGCTTACTCCTTCGCTATGGACGTCACTGCTGCGCAGCATGGAAATTTATCTTTTGAGGGGCGACCCATTGAAGGTTTGCGCGCCATTATGTCCACCAACGCAGCGTATCTCAGCACCGTTGCTAAACCCGATATTACGAGCTATAGCGATCTAGCCGGTATGTCGGTAGCTCCAGGCTCGTCTGGCATGACGGGCCTAGCTACGTTCCGAAATGTGATTGAAGAGGTCGGCATCGCCGGCCAGGTCAAAGAAGTTAATACAGATTACCCCGAAATGTCGGGACTCTTTAGTGATGGGATTGTTTCTTCGGCTACTGTCATTGGTTCTGTTCCTCATTCTACCATCAATGAGATTCTCTCTACCGCGGACGGGCACCTACTGAGTATGGATGATGAGTTGGTCGCACGTTTAAGCGCGAAGTATAACTACGAGCGAATGGTCATTCCAGCTGGGACATTTACAAGACAAAAAGAAGACATAGTTACAGCTGGTTCGGTGACTCAGATTGTCACACATGCTGAGTTACCAGAAGAATGGATTTACAAGTTAACTAAGGCTACTTGGGAGAATCGCCAAAGGCTTGTTCAAGCCCACCCCTCTTATAAAGAGTTGACTGAAGAAATGGCTCTTAAAGGCATTCGTATCCCGCTGCATCCCGGTGCGGAGCAGTACTGGCATGAAATCGGATTGCTGAATTCCTGATTACATATCGCGTGGCGCTATTGTGCGCCTAATTCCCTATGGGCAACGTGCGATAGTCCTTAGAAGGTCTATCGCTATTAGGAATGGCCATGTCTTTACCAACAGGACAAATGAAAGTACTACTCACCGCAGAAGACAAAAAAAAGGGACAGGATGAATGGTTCTGCTCGCGCAGGTTACTGACCAGTTCCTGGAAGAGCGGCTGGGGGAGTTGGGTAGCTTTACTGGGGATTATAATAGCCGTCGGTGCCAGCTTATATCACATCTATATACCCTTTGTCGGCGCATACAACACTTTCGTATTGCGTCCATTACATTTGTTGTTAATAGGTTTAGTCGGTTTAATTTTCTTCGACATTCGTGGAAATAAACGAAACTTTTTATCTCCAGACTGGACTTGGGTTATCGACTTATTGATAGCTATTGCCTTGGTCGGCGCTACCCTTAATGCCATTCTTAACCCTACAGGCTTTGAAGAGCGATATGCTTTCTATGCCTTCACTCAGATGGATATTGCGCTGGCTGTAGCCCTGGTCGTGGCCGTGGTCGAACTGGCGCGACGCTGTATTGGCCTACCCATCGCTGTTCTATTATTAATCATGCTAGCTTATGGACTTTGGGGCGGTGACAGCTTTTCTATTTTCCGTCACCGACCAATACCGCCTACCGATCTATTCCTCAGCCTTTATATGACGACTAAAGGAATCTTTGGTTCGCCCATCGGGGTGATAGCCTCTTATGTCTTTTTGTTCATTATCTTCGGGGCGTTTATTGAACGTTCCCAAACGGGAATGTTGATCCAACGTTGTGGTCTGGCAATGACAGGGCGTTCACCTGGGGGGCCGGCCAAGGTCGCTGTAGTGACCAGTGCTTCGTTCGGCAGTATTTCTGGCAGCGCACTGGCCAATGTTATGGCCACCGGGGCCGTCACAATCCCTCTGATGAAGCGCATAGGGTTTAAGCCGCATAACGCCGCTGGTATAGAGGCCGCAGCCTCATCAGGTGGGCAGCTTACTCCGCCTATCATGGGGGCTGTAGCGTTTGTTATGGCCGACATCACAGGTATCCCGTATACCGATATTATTATTGCTGCTGCCTTACCTGCGCTGTTGTTCTATGTGTCTCTTTTCATGGCGATTGATCTGACAGCCCGGCGAGACAAGATGGACGGCGTACCCGATGAAATGATGCCGAAGAAGGGTGAAATTTTGCGCTTGGCACATATGATCATGCCTCTGATTGCCCTTGTGGCGGTATTGGTAGCCGGTTATTCGCCCATGATGGCCGCCCTGTCCGGTCTAGGAACTGCGATCGTTGTCGCTTCCTTTCGGGCAGAGACTCGCCTCGGGCTAAGAGACATCATCCAGTGCCTTCATATCGGCGCCCGGACGACTGTCATTGCTACGATCGCCTGTGCTGCTGCTGGCATCGTTGTCGGTGTGATCAACGAAACAGGGTTCGGACTAAGACTCTCTAGCCAGTTGCTGACGATCACTGGTGGCAGCATGTTCCTAGCGCTTATTTTGGTCATGATTACCTGCGTTATCCTAGGGATGGGTATGCCAACAGTTGCAGCATATATTGTCACTGTTGCTATTGGTGGTCCGATACTAATCGAGCTGGGTGTGCCGGTCATTGCTGCGCATATGTTCGTGCTCTACTTTGCAGTTCTCTCACTTATTACTCCCCCTGTGATGATAGCTAGTTTCGGCGCCGCCGCCTTAGCGGAGGCCAAAGTAGCCGCTACGGGGAACGCGGCGGTCAAGTACGCTGGTATGGCATTCATGATGCCCTTCATCTTCGTCTATAACCCTCAACTGCTGATTATTGGAAGCGATATGGGGCCCTTAGCTCTGGCATATACAGTGATTACCGCTGTAGCCGGTGCCGTTGCCTTCGGTGTTGCAGTCAGTGGATACCCTGCAAAGACAATCTTTGAGCGGCTTCTCTACTTAGTTATCGCCTACTGCCTGGTCGATCCATCTCACTTACTTAACCTTTTTGCCCTGGCACTTGCCGGAGCTCAAATCGCGACTCGTTACGTACTCGCTCGTCGCATCAGCAACCTTAACGTTAATAAGGAATACAAATAATGACTAATCTAGCTCAAGCGAGCTCTAAAGCTTATCACCATATCCAGGTACAACCGCTGGCAGGGTCCCTGGGCGCCGAGTTGCTTAACGTAGACCTTTCACGTTTGAGCGAGGAAGTATTCGAAGAAATCCATCAAGCATTGCTCGAATACTCGGTTATTTTCCTCCGCGACCAGACACTAACTCCAGAGGAGCATAAAGCCTTCGGCAAGCGTTTCGGTACACTCAACATCCACCCAACCTATGAGCCGTTACCGGGACACGAAGAGATACTTGCAGTCGTAAAAGAGAAGGATGCTAAGCATAATATCGGCGACACTTGGCATACCGATGTAACCTTCCTACCAACTCCCCCGATGGGCTCTATTCTCTACGCCCGTGAAATTCCGCCTTATGGTGGTGACACGCTGTTTGCCAACCTAAGCATGGCTTATGATGCACTTTCTGACGGTATGAAGCAGATGCTTGAGGGCCTCAATGCGGTGCACAGTAATGCGTATCTTCTTGGCGGAAAAGACGGTAGCGAAGATCGTAACCAGAGCCGCTCAACGAAACTGCGTGAGGATAAACGCCAAGAGCTAACAGCGGTACACCCTGTAGTTCGCACCCACCCAGAAACGGGGCGAAAATGCCTCTTCATAAACGAAGCTTTTACCCAGCGTTTCGAGAATATGACCCGCGAGGAAAGCCAACCGCTTATAGATTATCTTGTCCGTCATGCCACCCGACCAGAATTCACCTGTCGCTTTCGCTGGAAAAAAGGCTCCATCGCATTCTGGGATAATCGCTGCACTTACCACTATGCGCTCAATGACTACCATGGCTATCGTCGAGAAATGCATCGTGTAACCATCAACGGTGATCGCCCAGTATAATTGCTACTCCTCTTATGACAGAGCAGGCCATACTTCCATAGTCAGACTGCTGCATGCTTAGCCCTATTTTAATAGCCAGGGCTAAGCTTTTTTTCTTATATACCTTGCCGAATGCCTGCATAAGCATACTTGAACGATCTCCAGCGGTTCAGCTGGTATAGATCCGTGTAGTTCTTTATCCAAATTGCGAATTTGATGAGGTTGGCATGATTGCACGACTGGATACTTTCCCTTGTCTCGATGAGGGCTACTTAACCTTTCTCAAAGAGCTGCAGACACGTGGTTTTGAGGGGGAGGTTTTACCGGATTACGCCAACCGCACGGTGCTGTCCACCGACAACTCAATCTATCAACGCCTGCCCCAGGCGGCAGTCTACCCCAAGCATGCTGAAGACCTGGAACGCCTGACCCGGCTGGCTGCGCAGACCTCCCACCGAGGCATTGTTTTGACCCCACGAGGCGGCGGCACGGGTACCAACGGTCAATCGTTGACTGACGGCATCGTGGTTGACGTCTCTCGCCATATGAACCAGATCGTTGAGATTGATGTGGCAGCACGTCGGGTACGCGTACAAGCTGGGGTGATCAAAGACCAGCTCAACGCTGCGCTCAAACCCCATGGACTGTTTTTCGCCCCTGAACTTTCCACCTCCAATCGCGCCACCATTGGCGGGATGATCTCCACCGATGCCAGCGGCCAAGGCAGCTGTGAATACGGTAAAACCCGCAACCACGTGCTGGCACTCGATACCATTCTGATCGGTGGAAAGCATCTGCATAGTCGCGCCTTAACGCAGCATGAGGAGCAGGCTGAGCGCCAGCAGGAAGGCATTCTTGGCCGTGTACATACCACTGCCGCAGACATTATCGATCAGCAGCGCGAACTGATAGAAGCAAAGTTCCCACCGCTCAACCGCTGTTTAACCGGCTACGATTTAGCCCACCTGCGTGATGAGGAAGGCCAGCTTAATCTCAATAGTCTGCTATGTGGCTCGGAAGGTTCATTGGGCTTTTTAAACGAAGCGGTGTTGAATGTGCTGCTGATCCCCAAGCACTCCACCCTGGTTAACGTGCGCTATACCAGCTTTATGCAGGCTCTGCGCGATGCCAAGACACTAAAAGCCACTAGCGCGCGGCCTACCTCCATCGAAACCGTCGATGACACGGTACTTCAACTGGCGATGAAGGACTTTGTCTGGGACAGCGTGGCAGAGTTCTTCCCGGCAACCGGTAATGAACCGATTTGCGGTATCAACCTGATTGAGTTTAATGGCGACGATGAAAGCGCCCTTGCCGAACGGGTACGGGCCTTTACCGACCACCTGAGCCAGGACACCACAGTAGAGCGTCTGGGCTATACCCTCGCCGAAGGGCGCAGCCAGATTCAGAAAGTCTATGCTATGCGCAAACGCTCAGTGGGCCTGCTCGGCAACGTTCAGAGCGAGAAGCGGCCCATCCCGTTTGTAGAAGATGCTGCGGTACCGCCGGAGCATCTTGCGGACTTTATCGCCGAGTTTCGTGCCGCGCTGGATGCTCGTGGGCTCGCCTACGGTATGTTTGGCCATGTAGATGCTGGCGTGCTACACGTACGCCCGGCAATCGATATGAAAGACCCTGAACAGGAAAAGCTGATTCGTGCAGTCTCCGATGAAGTGGCTACGCTTACCAAGAAATATGGCGGTCTGCTATGGGGCGAACATGGCAAGGGCGTGCGTTCGGAGTACTCCCCCAAATTCTTTGGCGAACTCTACCCGAGCCTGCAGCGCGTAAAGGCCGCTTTCGACCCCTACAATCAGTTGAACCCCGGCAAGATCGCCACCCCCGCCGAGGGAGACAACCTGATTGCCAGGGAGAGTGATCCTGATTTGCTGGCGATTGATGGCGTCACTACCCGTGGACAGCTGGATCGCACCATCGACGAGCGCGCTTGGCAGGCTTACGACGCGGCGGTCTACTGCAATGGCAACGGTGCTTGCTACAACTACGACCTCGACGACCCCATGTGTCCTTCCTGGAAGGCAACGCGGGATCGTCGCCACTCGCCCAAAGGCCGCGCCAGCTTGATTCGAGAATGGCTACGCCTGCAATCCCAGGCAGGGATTGATGTGGTTGAAGAGTCGCGCAAGAAGAAAGCCGAAGGCGGTTGGGGGTTTATTAAAAGTTTTCCCCTGCGGATGGCTAACACGCTAAGCCGCAAGCAGCACCACGACTACTCCCACGAGGTTTACGACGCCATGGCGGGCTGTTTGGCGTGTAAATCCTGCGCTGGTCAGTGCCCCATCAAGGTTAACGTGCCACAGTTTCGTTCGCAGTTTTTAGAGGTCTATCACAGTCGTTACCTGCGACCGGTTCGCGACTACCTCATAGGTGGCACCGAGTTTATGCTGCCTACCCTGGCCAAGGCTGCGCCGCTGTATAACGCGATGATCGGTCAGCACTGGGTAGAAAAGCTCATGCGCTGCACGCTGGGCATGAGCGACTCACCCGCTCTCTCCCGGTCCAGTGTTAAGAAACAGCTAAATGCCTGGGGCATCGCTGAAGCAACGCCCCTAACGCTGGCGCTATTAACCGAACAGCAGCGTGCCAACAGCGTGATTATTGTTCAGGACGCCTTTACCACACACTTCGAAGCCAAGCTGGTGATGGACGTGGTGGAGCTATTATCGCGCCTCAATCTGCGCGTGTTTGTGATGCCTTATTCTGCTAACGGCAAACCGCTTCAGGTACAGGGCTTTCTAGGCGCCTTCGAGCGCACCGCCACCAAACAGGCAGAGCGGTTGCGCACGTTGGCCCGCTTTGTTATTCCCATGGTCGGCATCGACCCGGCGATGACGCTGACTTATCGCCAAGAGTACGTTAAAGCGCTGGGAGATGAGGCGGTGCCGGAAGTGCTGATGCTGCAAGAATGGCTGGCCACCCGCATTAATACGCTGGCACCTAGCCAACTCAAGCTAACTGACCCTGGCTTTAAGCTACTTTCCCACTGCACTGAGAAAACCAACGCACCGGGTAGCCCCAAAGCGTGGCAACAGGTGTTTGCGGCGTTTGGGTTAGAGCTTGAGCTGATGGCCTCCGGCTGTTGTGGTATGTCAGGCACCTACGGCCATGAAACCCGTAACGCCGCTACGTCAAAAACGATCTACGCCCAATCCTGGCAGCCCCAGGTAGAGGCTGATGACAATACAGGCAAGCTTTTGGCTACCGGTTACTCCTGCCGCAACCAGGTGAAACGTTACTCTGCACAAACACTACGCCATCCATTACAGGCCCTGTTGGTAGAAATAAAACAAGTAAAGACTGAAGCTTTGGATCATGCTTACGGCTCATCTACTTCCAAACCTTCATAATTTTTTACATTTACAACGTGGGCTACCTGAGTTATGGTGATTTCTGGTGTATGGAAGCAGGCTGAAAGGATGGCGTATCCTGTTGGTTGATCACCACCAAGATCACAACCAACAGAGGATGGATACGCCATGTCCAAGTCTAACCTGCATGCTCTTTCACAACCAGAGGCGACCACGAACGATCCCTTGCACGATCTGATCCGACAGGGTGCCCGTGACCTGATTGCGCGGGCTGTCGAGTCTGAGCTTCAGGGGCTACTGGATCAGTATGCCGATGTATTGACACCCGATGGTCGCAAGGCGGTAGTCCGAAACGGTCATTTACCAAAGCGAACCATTCAGACAGGCGTTGGAGATGTTGACGTTCAGGTGCCCAAGGTCCGGGACCGCAGCGGCTCCGGCATTCGCTTCAACAGTCAGCTCCTGCCACCGTATTTGAAGCGGGCCCAGAGTCTGGATGAACTCATCCCCTGGCTCTACCTGCGCGGTGTCTCCTCTGGCAATTTCCAGGAGGCCCTGAGTGCCTTGGTCGGCGAGCAGGCCAAGGGCCTGTCCGCCAACACGGTGTCACGGCTCAAGGCACGGTGGCTGAAGGAGCACGAGGATTGGCGTCGCCGTGACCTGGGCCAGAAGCGCTACGTCTACTGGTGGGCAGACGGTGTCTACAGCAATGTTCGTCTGGATGATCGACTTTGCCTGCTGGTGATTATCGGGGTCACAGAGCATGGCCACAAGGAGCTGGTCGCGGTGGAAGATGGCCACCGCGAGTCCGAAGCCAGCTGGCGAGAGCTGCTCACCGGCTTGCGTGAACGTGGCCTGGACAATGCGCCCAAGCTGGCCGTAGGCGACGGGGCTTTGGGCTTCTGGAAAGCGCTGAGCAAGGTGTTTCCGGATACCCGGCACCAGAGGTGCTGGGTTCACAAGACTGCCAACGTGCTGGACAAGCTGCCCAAGTCCGTACAGCCGAAGGTGAAGTCAGACCTGCATGAGATCTATCTGGCGGAGACCCGTGATGGCGCTCACAAAGCCTTTGACAGCACGTTAAGGCGATTCCGGGACAAGTACCCGAAGGCCATGGAAAACCTCGAAAAAGACCGGGATGAACTGCTGGCCTTTTACGATTTCCCGGCAGCGCACTGGATTCACTTGAGGACCACGAATCCCATTGAGTCCACCTTCGCCACAGTCAGGCTGAGGACCAAGCGAAGCCGGTCCTGTGGCAACCGCGACACTACGTTATCGATGGTATTTAAATTGCTCCAATCCGCCCAGAAACGCTGGAAGCGGATCAAGGGGTTTAACCAACTGAAGCTGGTCGTGAATAACGTTCAGTTTCGGGATGGAGAACGGGTGGATGATCAATCCGGCAGAGACGCCGCCTGATGCTCATACACCAGATTTGACAATAACTCGGGCTACCTAAGGCCATTCGTACAAATAATGGAAAGGAAGTCTGTGGTCGCGCCATGCTGTCGTGAGCTCATCTACATGGCGTTGCCCTGTTTTTAATCGAACCTGGAAAACCCAACCAAAACGCCTACATCGAATCGTTCAATGAGCGCTTTCGAGACGAGTGTCTGTATGAGAATTGGTTCACCAGCATTCATCACGCCAAGATGGTCATCGAAGCATGGCGACGGGAGTACAACGAAGAAAGACCGAAGAAGAGTATTGGTTGGCTGACACCGTCAGCCTATGCCGAGGAACTGGTGGTAAAACACGATAAAGTTACTTCTGACTCAAAACCCGGGTGCTACTGAAGATGGGGTGACGTCGGGCCCACAAAGGGCTTTGCATCGCTGAGCGCGGTACGTGACTAGATGCTAACGTTCGTAAGAGCTTACAACGATCAGCACCTGCATAGTGGCATTCGGTAGGTGACGCCAGCTGATCGGCATCGAGGTGTCGACCGAGAACGACTTGAGCACCGCAAAGCGGTGTATGAGAGGGCTAAGTGCCGTCACCCACGCCGCTGGTCAGGCAAGACCCGAAACTGAGAGATACTCGGTTCGGTGTCGCTGAACCCTGGCAAATTGCAAGAAACCGACCGTAATAAACAGTCTGCTTAAAGGCAGCGAGTTGGACAACTGGGTTGAAAATCATGGCTCATACTCCAAGCCCACCCACCAAGACAATACCGAGCACTGTGATGAATAAGATCAGTGTTTCCAGAACCATTAGAAGTACTGGCTTCCAGCCTACCACAGCAAGCTTTTGGAACGAAGTTTTGATACCAAGTGCAGCAATAGCAGTGACTAAGCACCAACGGGATAGATCAGCCATGGAGTCACTGACCGACGCAGGTATTAATCCTACACTATTTATCAGTACAAGGACTACGAAGCCAACCAAAAAGCTTGGTAGCATAGGCACTTTGGTCGCGCCACTTTCAGCCTTGCGGACTTTACGAAAATACCACATAAAAATCATAACGGCTGGTACCAACATGGCGACACGTACTAACTTAACAAGTGTCGATACATCACCAGTCTCTTCAGAAATAATATAGCCGGCACCCACCACCTGAGCTACATCATGAATAGTACCGCCCAAGAAAATACCTGCTTGAACATCGGCTAACTCAAGCACACCAACGATCAGAGGATAGGTCACCATGGCAATCGTCGAGAGAGTAGTGACACCCACTACAGTAAGGATAGTGTTGCGCTCACTAACATCACTTTTTGGCATCACAGCTGATAAGGCCAATGCCGCTGAGGCACCACAAATAGCCACCGCGCCACCAGTCAACAGCCCAAGGTCTTTCGAAAGACCCAGTGCACGAGCGATAAGTGAACCCGCAACGATAACAAGAATGACGGCAGCAATGACAGTCAGCACTGGGGCGAAACCCAACTCCCCAACTTGAGCGAGCGTCATGCGTGCACCTAATAGTGCCACACCGAGCCTTAGAACCGTGCGTGCAGCAAACTCAATGCCTGGCAGACAGAGCCCATCCTCACTCAAAAAGTGCAGCGACATGCCAAATAATAGAGCGTAAAGCAGTGTCGGCCCACCGTAATGATCAGCAATAAAGGTAGTAGCCAAGGCAATAGTTATACACACCAAAAGACCACGACCTATGGCTCGGCATTCACCTAACTGCCGAGACAAGCGATTTGGCCAGCTCCCTCTCGCTGCTGTGAAAACCTCTGGTTTCATCTTCTTGTTCTCCATGATTCGCTTAAAGGTGTCGCTCTTCCGGAAAAACTCCATAATCCTGGATCACACGCAATATCATTATTTGTGGACGCGTAAATTTCATTCCGGTAATAGCAAAAGGGTTATCTGCAGGTGCTTAATAAGCCTTTTCTCTGACATGAGTCTTAATAATGAAAAATAGTGTTACTACCGTTAGCGCCCAGAAAACCCAAGTAATAATACTTCTAAAGAATATTCCCAGCTCACCTCCAGACATCAACATAGATTGCCTAAAATTATCCTCCAGCAATGGCCCTAAAACAAACGCAATAAGGAAAGGAGCAGCTGGCAGATCAGATCTCATCATGAGATAACCAAGACCACCCAGGAAGAACATAACCATAACATCAAACATTGAGTTGTTAACCGCAAACCCGCCATATACACAAAGCACTAGAATTGATGGCAGCAAGATAGACCTTGGAATATCTACTACATATTTAAAGACTCTTATTGCAAATCCACCAATGAATAAAAGAAAAAATGAACTGAGAATAAGACCCATAAAAAGAGCGTAAATTAGATCAGCATTATTTTGGAACATTAACGGACCCGGCTGAATGCCGTGTATCATAAACGCACCAATTATAATCGCCGTAACCACATCACCCGGTATACCCAGAGCTAGAAGAGGAATTAATGTAGAACCACAAACCCCACTATTTCCGGACTCAGATGCTGCGACGCCTTCGATCTCACCTTTACCAAAATTGGCTTTGTTTTTAGAGCTTCGTCGCGCCTCACTGTAAGACAGGAAAGCAGCAGGCGCCGCTCCAATACCGGGAATCGAACCCAACACAGCTCCGATAACACCTCCACGGCAGATGGTTTTGAAGCAACGTTTGTACTCAGAAAAACTTACTGAGTCATTGCCCAAACAATTAACTTTCCCATGCTCATCGGAAGGCCTTCTGGCATAAGCTATAATCTCTGGAATTGCAAAAAGCCCGATCAGAACAACAATAAAATTGAGACCTCCCATCAAATCTGTGTTGCCCATAATAAATCTGTCAGTCCCGTACACAAGATCCAACCCAACCGTAGCCAAAAGCAGCCCAAGGGTTGCCGAGAACAGACCATACAGTAATTTTTCCCCAGCTATTCCTGCGATAATCAGTAATGAAAATACAATCAAGGTGAAAAATTCTGGTGGGCCAAACTCCATTGCAAAAGAAGCCAGCCAGCCGGCAAACAGGATCAGAGCGAGGTTGGAAATAATATCTGCGGTACAGGACGAATAGAGCGCCATTCCTAACGCCTTACCTGCCTGACCATTTTTAACCATTGGGTAGCCGTCTAATACCGTTGCACTCGAAGCAGGAGTGCCCGGCGTTTTAAGCAAAATAGCCGGAATACAACCTCCGAAAACACCACCTTTATAGACACCCAAAAGCAATAATATACCGACTACAGGGGGTAGCGTGAATGTAAATGGCAATGTAAGAGCCACAGCCATCGTTGCCGACATACCGGGAATTGCACCGCAAATAACACCGATTAACACACCAATTCCCAATGCTAAAATACTTTCCCAGTTAGCAACTAGCGCGAATGCATCTCCTAATACTTCAATCATGCTCATGGTAACCTCAACAATTCACTTTGGGGTATATTGACGCCCGCAATATGATAAAAAAATGCATACAGCGCTAAAGGTAACAACAAACCACAAATTATAGCTGTTTTTCTGTAAGCAGTGCCTGATATAAATATTGAAAAAACAATAAAAGCTAAAGACGAACTCCAGACCATGCCTATAACTGGCAACAAGAGATAATAACCAGCTAAAAAAACACTAAATAGTAAAATTCGAAGGTAGGATCCAATCGGCTCTCCATTATTAGATTCATCCTTAGCAGGTTCTTTGCTTAAAAAATGAAAAATCAAAATAAGAATGCCAATAAAAAGCATCATCCAGGCAATAACAGTGGGCCAAAAAACAGGTGATAATACAATATTTCTTACTGATCTAGGACTATCAACGTACTGTGGAATGAAGTAAACAACAAGAAAGAGAGATAATAAAACAATCCCAATACCCACCAAGGCATCTTTTCTGATAGTCATCATAGAACCAACCCTTGCCGTGAAAAAGCGCACGCCGCTTAGCAAGCGTGCGCTAAGGTTAGCGATTAGTTAATCCGCATTCCTAATTCATCAACTAAATCTCGAAATGTTGAAGACTGCTCTTCAACAAACGTTTTGCTTTCTTCTGGTCCCATATTCACAATCACAGAACCAAGACTTTCTATATTTTTTACAAAGTCTGAGTCAGCAGTCGCTTGATCCAGCCAATCGCTCCATGTATTTGAAACATCAGAACTTAAAGACTTGGGGCCAGCGATTCCTGTCCAACCCACAAGAATCTCTAGCTCGGGATAGCCCAATTCAGCGCTTGTTGGCGCATCAATGTCAGGCAACCGTTCCTTGCTAGTCACCATAAGCGGAATAAGCTGTCCGGCCTTTATGAAATTAGCAATAACTGATGAGTTCTCACATAAAAAGCTTCCGCTACCGTTTAGGATTGCAGTCGCCGCGCCACCACCTCCGCGCATTGGCAGATGTACGGTGTTATCGAGAGGATTTTCCACGCCGAAGGAGTTAAGCACCATAACGCTAGACAGATGTTGCATACTTCCAACACCCGAGGATGAGTAAGCGATCTCTCCCGGTGTCTCCCGAATTTGTGCCACTAGTTCATCCATGTTCTCAATCCCGCTGTCAACGCTTGCAGCACAGAGAATAGGATTTAATTCATAAATTCCAACAAAAGAAAAGTCGTCCAGAGTATAAGGAAGATTACTCTTCATCGCAGGAGTAACAGAATGAGAACCAACACGCGCCGCCAGCATCGTATAACCATCACCTTTGGAATTAGCGACACTGGCTGAGCCTACTACACCACCTGAACCATCCCGGTTTACCAGTACGATTGGCTTGGACGAATAGTCTGATAATACCTGGCTCAGAGCCCTGGCTGATATATCGGTTGCACCACCACTACCATAAGGTATAACGAACGATATAGGTCTCTCTGGGTATTCCGCAATAGCAAAACCTGAGTAAGCGATGCCTAACGTTCCAAGCAATAAAGCTTTAGAGCAAGTTGCCATCATCTTTTGTGATAAAAAATTACTACTTTTCATTATTGCTCTCCAATTAACTACTGTATTATTTTTATATCTAGCAGACTGGATGTCTACTTCAATCTTAAAGTACTGTCTCAAAAAAAAACAGTTAAATAAAAAAATATAAATTTAAAAAAAGCTTAAGATTATCTTTATAAAACTCAAGTTGATCTGTCAGCTTTTTCTTCTCCACCAATTGGACTCCAGGGCTCCGGAATAAGAATTTTATTTTCAATTGACTGCACTAGTGGCCGCATTTTCTTTGCATACGCCTGCCATTCTTCACTAGCCTGGAGCTCTGCACGTAGGCGTTGCCTTTCATCCAGGGACTCGTACCCCCACATATGCACAACTTGATTAAGAGGCCCTATATCTGTATGGAAATAGCCAATCATATTGCCCAAAATGCGCACCTGTACGTCCTTACCCTCTGCTTCGTACAATTTTAAAAACTCACCGACTTTTCCATTCTTAAGAGTATAAATTCTTTCGTCAACGTACATACCGCCTCCCAAAAGAGCCAAATTAAGATTAAATAATGCTTCTACGAAGCAAGTTAACGCCAATAATAAAAAGAGCCACGATAATTAAATTCTTAAATGCTTTCTGATTTATTTTACCTCTGAGCAAGGTACCAAAATACAAACCTATACATGAAGGAATAATTGCCAATAATGACCAAGCTATCTCGGTCGGGCCAAGTACGCCCTTATACATATAGGCAATAACCATCGGAACACTGCCACAGAGCCATATCATCCCAACGGTTCCTACAAACTCATCTTTCTTTAGGTTCAAGGCCAACAGGTACATCATAACTGGAGGGCCATGAACTGTGGTCAAGCCTCCCATGACACCTGCCACTGCTCCAGTCAATGGGCCAAAAAACTTTTCTTGGCCGCTCGAAATATTAAAATTCGGCGATAGCACACTAAAAAGTGAAAACAGCATGGCAACAGCGCCGATTGCTCCTAGCAAAACATTTGTATTCACTTGGGCTACCGCAAGCCCTCCAATCCAGGTTCCCACGACTAACGTAATAATAAGTGCCCAGAAGCGACTAAATACAGCGGCATAATTTTGGGCCTGAAACGCCTGCCACCCATTCGTTACCAGTACTGGTATTGATACAAGTCCAACAGCGACGATAGGCTCCATAAATACGGTTAGAATCGACATTGCCACAACGGGAAAGCCGACCCCAACCATACCCTTCACAAGACCAGCAAATCCAAGAACTGACACAGCAAGCGACAAAAATATTATTTCGGTACTCATTCCCTGTTCCTATTAAATTACCAAAAAATTATTCTTGCCCAGCTAAAAACCTGCCCATTCATTCCCGACATAACTCAAAATTCTGGACCGCAAGGGAACGAATTTATAGTTACTCAGATAAATGAATGCCGCTGGCATAGTTGCCTGTGGTCTGTGTTACTTCATTGTTGGCATCGAGAACTGCGACGTGCTACTACTTGCCTGCCAGCGTGCCGTTACTGTTTTTAATTTTGTGAAAAAGCGGACTCCTTCCATTCCATGCATGTGGTGATCACCGAAAAGCGAGCTTTTCCACCCACCGAAGCTATGGAATGCCATAGGTACTGGGATTGGCACGTTAATACCAACCATTCCCGCTTGCACACGTGCTGCGAACTCTCTTGCAGCATGCCCTTCTTGAGTAAAGATTGCTGTACCGTTACCAAACTCATGGGAATTGATGAGTTCGAGCGCTTCCTCGTAGTTATCAACACGCACAATAGAAAGCACAGGACCAAAGATTTCCTTGTCGTAAATTTTCATACCAGGCTTTACGTGATCAAACAAACTACCACCGATAAAGAACCCGTCACCATGCTCAGGATGGTTAATAGAGCGTCCATCATAAACAAGTGTCGCACCTTCCTGTACACCACTACCCACAAAACTCAACACCGTATCGCGATGCTCACGGGTTATTAGCGGCCCCATATCCGCTTTAGGGTTAGTGCCCGGTAATACCTGCAAGCTATCAAGCCGCTTAGTAATCGCCTCTACCAAAGAATCAGCTACTTCACCTACCGCAACAACAACGGAGATAGCCATGCAACGTTCACCTGCTGAACCGTAAGCCGCTCCCATAAGGGCGTCGGTTGTCGCATCAATATCGGCATCGGGCATGACTATGGCATGGTTTTTGGCACCACCAAGCGCCTGGACTCGCTTACCTTGCTCTACACAGACTTTCTGTATATATCGTGCAATGGGCGTGGATCCAACAAAGCTAACCGTGCTGACCTGAGGGTGCGTCAATAAGGCATTAACTGCCTCTTTATCACCATTAACAACATTGAAAACACCATCTGGAAGCCCAGCTTCAGTAAAGAGCTCTGCTAACCTTAAAGTACTAGAGGGATCTTTTTCAGACGGTTTCATCACAAAAGTATTGCCACAAGCTATGGCGATCGGGAACATCCACAATGGCACCATGACCGGAAAGTTGAACGGGGATATTCCGACACACACACCAGTAGGCTGACGTACCGACCAGCTGTCTACTCGTGTCCCCACATTTTCGCTGTAATCACCTTTCAGTAAGTGCGGAATGCCACAAGCAAACTCAACAACCTCGATGCCTCGGGTTACCTCCCCTTTAGCATCATCAAGGACTTTGCCATGTTCTTGCGAAATTAATAGTGCTAGATCATCGACATTATCGTTCAATAACTGTAAGAAACGCATAATGACCCGTGCACGACGTACAGGCGGAACGGCAGCCCAGGCAGGCTGCGCAGCTGCTGCCGATTTAACCGCAGTGTCTACATCCCCAGCCGTCGCAAGGCTGAGTTCTGCTGTTTGCTCGCCTGTGGCAGGATTGAAAATCTCACAAAAATTAGAGCCTTCACTTTCTACATGCTGACCATTAATGTAGTGATGAATTGATTGCATTATTTTTTATCCTTTATGTTTGGCATAGCATTTACAAACTTAATGGGCTGAAGATCGGGTTCACCTATAACTTCATCTGCGCGATTGGTTGTTTCTCCATAGCGCTTAAGTGCCGGTGGCTTCAAGCCTTCATAAAGCTTTTCAAGTTTTACATTCACTGCTTTTTCATGTTCGACAAATAAGCTGTTCCCTTCTCTATCATTATCAACAATAAAAGGGCCTATTTCTTCAACTTCGAAAATCCACATAGCCTGGGCAATGCCATTTTCTTCAAGCCAGTGCACATCTTTTACTTTCTTTATCCCGCGCCCTAGCATTGCACCCGAACCATAGCCTGTTGTCGACAAGTAGCGCGCACCATTGGGTTTGAAGATTTCACGATATGCCTCTTCTGGCATACCTCCTTTACCGATAATTATTTTGGCTCCTGAAACTTCAAACCACTCTTTCATCCACTTGCCAAAGCGAAAACTGGCGGTAGCGGTTACTGCGCCTACATGATAACCACCCTCGCCATCAGAAGCAGCGGCAGGCGAACAATGAAAGTTCACATTGGATAGCGACTTTATATCCACTGGCAAATCAAGGCCGCCTTCCAGTACTTTTTTATATACCCCCTCTCGAGCGGTATAAATAAGACCCGTCATGTAAACAATGTCGCCCTGCTCCAGGTTGTCGACATCTTCCTGTGTTACGGGAACTTTCAGCTTAACGACTCTTAAATTGCTCATTCCACACCTTCTCGACGATAGAAGTCACTGAACCACTGCGGGTCATCTCTGAACTCAACGCGGCCATCACTGTAAATTCTTGCTGCAGAACGGCGGGATGAATGGCAGAATGAATGAATACTCATCGGCATGCCGCCGGTATGGGTGTAACCAACCTCAACATGACAATCTACCACCAGGGTTTGACCTTCAAACCCCATCGGCCCCATACCTATGCTGTTGCCAAGTTCCTTTAGCTCGTGTTCCAAGCGCGCCACATCAGGGTCTGGATTAACATCACCGACCACACGTAGGCAGGCTGCTTCTTTCCCTAAGCGCATACAGGTGTCTTTATTACCGCCCAATCCCACGCCAATAATTGCGGGTTGGCAGGCGAGCCCACGACGTCCGAACGAGACCATGGTATCGAGAAAGAAACGCTTTATTCCGTCGATTCCATCGCCGGGAAACAACATGCGATAGTCGGTTCCAAACAACCCGCCTTTATGTACCGTAATCAGATCAATCCAATCGTCTCCAGGCTCAAAGGCATATTGGATTTCTGGGGCATGAATACCAATATTATTATTGTTGTCCTTGCGCGTTAGTGGGTGCACGCGATTGGGCCGCAATGGAATACTGTTAGTACCATTAACGACAGCCTTTCGTATTGCCCGCTCGAGGGCAACAAACCCTCCTTCGACTTGCGCCTCATTACCTGACTTCACATAAAATCTTGGTAGTCCTGTATCAGCACACATGGGGCGCCGATCCTGCTCTGCAACATCATAGTTATCCAGCATCGTTTTGATAACAAAGCAGGACATACTTTCCGTTTCCTTACTCGCCGCCTCTCGTAATGCGTTGCGATAATCCGGCGGTATATCGATAGCGGCACGCGTCATTAATTCGGTTGCGGTCTCCAGTATTAATTGCTCTGGAATGAGTTTCCGATGAATAATTGCACTTGGTTTTGCACTCATGAAGCTGCTCCTATCTCTTCTTGTAATAAGGTCATGCCAGGTTTGATTCGCGTAAATTGAACCGGAATTTCAGTCACCAAAGCATCGTCACCCTGCATGCTGACTCGAACATAGGTTGACGTATCGAGATCACCTGCATCCGGAAAATCATCGCGGTAATGAGCTCCACGCGAGTTTTTCCGCATTTGAGCTGATTTAATAATCGCCAGGCTAACGGTCGCCTGTGAATGAAGATTCATCCAGTCATGCCAGGTTTGATTGTATTGCCGACCTGAATCGGCGACACCAGTTGCCATTAGTTCTTGCTGAATTTCCTGAACATCCGTGTAGGCTTGCTCAAGCCCCTCTTCAGTCCGGATAATTCCAGCGCCTTCCCACATTTTGTCCAGTAGCTTCAGACGCAGCGCAGCCAGATCCCCTGGCGCCTGACTGAAAGGAGTTTCCATCAAATCAAGAGAGGCCTGTATTTTGTCCCAGTCAGGCTCAACAAGCGCTCCATGCTGTTGCACCCAATCAGCCATGACATCTCCTGCAATGCCTCCAAACACAGTAGAATTAGCGACCCCATTTCCTCCCAGGCGATTGCCCCCATGAACGCCGCCTGCGTCCTCGCCCGCACAGTAAAGGCCGAGGAGTTGCGTCTCGCAGTCAATGCTGACCTCAACACCACCCATCATGTAGTGTGCCGTCGGTACAACCTCGACCAAGCCGCCCGCCAGATCGGCACCAACATCCTTGCAACGGCTCACCATTCCTTTGAATTTTTTACGAACGTCATCGGGCCCCAGGTGCGACATTTTTATATGCACGCCACCATTGGGTGTGGTGTGACCTTTACGCATTTCACGAAAGATCGAACGCGACACCACATCCCGAGTGGCCCTTTCACCACGCTCATCATACGAATGCATGAACCGCTCGCCTTGACCGTTGAGCAAATGGCCACCAGCTCCGCGCAAACCTTCTTCCAACACCGTTCCGGTTAGGCGAGTACCCTCGCCAGCCAGCAATCCTGTTGGATGAAATTGCACCATCTCCATGTCTCGAAGATTCAAGCCCGCACGCAGTGCCATTGCCAGCCCGTCGCAGGTTTTTTCACCGGACGGCGTGTGGTATCTGTACATGGTCGGACCACCGCCGGTACCCAGCATCACCGCCTTGGCTTTAACAAAGAGCGGCTCGCCTGTACGGATATTGACCATGAGGACACCAGAAATGCGGTCGCCTTCAGCCGATGGAATCAGCTCAATTGCGCGATGATCTTCCAGCCGATCAATGGGCCGCGACCATACTTGCTCAGCCAAGCGGTTGATAATTTCAATGCCAGTCAGATCTCCTTTGTGAATGGTGCGATCAAATGTCTGGCCTGCGAACGCCTTACCATGAAGCGAGCCATCGTCATTACGGTCAAAAAAGCAGCCGACTTCGTTCTCTAGCTCCAGCACTCGCTGAGGCGCCGTCTCAACTAGGCGCCAGGCGAGATCCTGGTTAGGAATCCAATAACCCCCATGGATCGTATCCATAAAA
Organism: Vreelandella sp. L-25; assembly: GCF_056857535.1. Lineage (NCBI taxonomy): Bacteria > Pseudomonadati > Pseudomonadota > Gammaproteobacteria > Oceanospirillales > Halomonadaceae > Vreelandella > Vreelandella sp. L-25. Next base: position 9,317 of record NZ_JBSXNH010000040.1, on the reverse strand, counting down.
TGTCGCTCAACCGAATCACCGTGATTCAAAGCAACGTTGTATCCGCCCTGAACCATACGTGTGCAGCCGCATTTACCCAGCAAGCCTTTAACGGCCACTGTTATTTTCAGGTCCGAATCGGATTTATAAGCATGTAGTGCTGCGAAAAGGCCAGCCCCACCAGAACCAAGAATTAAGACATCAGTTTCAATCTGCGCAATAGTCATTTTAATACTCCACTAAATTTGGATATGCTTCTAATTCGCCGGATTAAAAAGCTCTTAATAAAAAAATAGAACCGCATGCGACGGCACCAAAACCCGCAATGGTAATGAGATGGCCTTGCCACTCAGCCCAACGAAAAAATTCAATAACAAGAATTCTTATACCACCCATCAAGTGAACTGCAAGAAGCCCGACTAAGCCAGCTTCGGCAAATTTAACCATTGGCAAATCTGACCAGTGCAAAACACTGTCCAACACGTCCCCGCCCTGCAGTGCTAGACTGAGTACTAAGAAATGCACTGGCAAAAACAAAGCAAGTACAACCCCTGACCAACGCTGAACAAAAGACGCCCAATATTCTTTTTTATCGTGATTTCGTTTCATTGTACTAACCCTATTATTGCAGCCATTCCAACGACGCATAAAAACGCGAAGAATATAAAGATCACGACATTTAGAATGGTACCTTTCCAGTTAAAAACTTCTTGTGCAACAGTTCTTAAACCAAGAGCAGAATGAACTGCAGCTGCTGTAATAAATAGACCGTAAAAAGATATAACAATAAAATTGCTACTAGTTCTTTCCATAATTTCGGCAGCTGACAAACCACCCTGTATAACAACCAGGATAGTAACAAGATGAATTATAACGAACAGACCCAGGGCCATTCCGGTTAAGCGGTGGACCAACCATAATTTTATCTCAAGGCGACTGTTCATAGTTCACCCTTTAATGTGGACATAGCAATTAGTTTTTTGAGCCCTGCAATAGATGAGGTTGGGTTTAGCTGAAGTGGGCAGCGGGCCACACACTGTGAATTGGTGTGGCAATTCTGGCACCCTCCATCACCACTCACCGCCTTAAGCCGATCAATAGTACTGCCATCGCGTTCATCGTTTATCAGCGACCAAGCACGATTTAGTGCAGCAGGCCCAAGATAGTCAGGATTACTTTCAACTACATCACAAGCAGAATAACAAACACCACAATTAATACACTCAATAGCGGCATCAGCCAATTGTCGTTTTTTATTATCTGGCTTAATAGGAGCAAATTCTTTAACCGCAGAATCTTTAGCTTCAAACCGTCCCTTACCCTCCTGCCACTTGTTAAAGAAAGGCTCCATATCCACCACTAAATCTTTAACTACAGGAAAATTTGAGAGTGGTTCCAATCGCAGCTCACCATTTGTTACAACTTTGCTAACGAGAGTTCTACACGTCCAGCGTGGCTTTCCATTTACTCGCATTGCACAGGACCCACACATTCCGACACGGCAGGCAAATCGATAAGATAAGGACGGATCAACCTCGCGCTGAATATTAGTCAATAGATCAAGAATTGTTTGGTTATCTACTAGAGGCACTTCGAATGATTCGAGGTTACCCTCTTCCTTACCGCGCCAGATTGATACAGTTATCATTTCTTGTTGGTTTGACATACTTCTTCCCACGTTTTTTCAGGAATGAACATCAGCAAAAATGCCAGAATTATCTTTGTTAAAACATCCTAGTGTTTAGACAAGCTTATTAAAAACCATATTTTTTTAACAACTTGTTAATTTTTTCTTATGCTTATGAATTCAACCAATAAGTGCAGCACCTGTGGTTTCTAGGTTTTGTAAGAAAAGCCTTATCTGCTAACTTCGCCTATGCAAAAACAGCATAGGAGAAAGCAATGGTTGGATGTTATGAAAACTCTGATGACGGCTGGGCACAGGTTGAAGATACCGTGTCGCCTCCTCAAACCATGGGCAGACCAAGACGGTATGACCTAATAATGGCTCAATGGTATCTTCTGGGTGCTTCGCTCTCGCGCCAAATGGTGTGATTTATCCGAGCCATATGATCCTTGTTCGACGTTGCAAGACCATTTCCGCAAGTGGAGTGGTAACGGGACGTTTGAAGCAGTTCTTACTCGCTTGCAACCTTGCAACCTTGCAACTTATATCACGTGAAGATGGCCTTATAGATCTGGACACGTGGGTAATGGATATGACTTCCGTGCGAGCCATAAGCGCTGCCGCTGGCGGGGAAAAATGGCTCGAAAGTATCTCTAGATCATGCCCGTGACCGTAATTGCGGGGTGGGGGGATTGACAACCAAAATTAATTCGGTTTGTGAACGCCATGGCTAGCCTCTGGCGTTCATGGTGTCTGCTGGGCAAGCGGCAGAATCTCGGTATTTAGTTCCGACACTAAAGAGAGTTCATCTACCAGGTAGCGTTAGGCGGCCTCTCAAATGTAATCATTATTATTTTGGCTGATAAAAGATATGACAGCGATGAGTTGCGGCATTATTGCGACAGGCACGGCATGAAAACAGTGATTGCTCAGCGCAACATGTACCGAAGAACCCGACCTGAGCTACCCAGCGGCTCGATAAGTACAAATATCGTCAACGAAATGCAATAGAATGCTGCTTTGGATGACTTAAAGAATGTCACCGCATTACCACAGCGTGCTAGTAGTTTTAAGGCGATGGTGTGTGTGGAGTACTTACGAGCCAGCGTTTCGTGCAAAATCTAGTGATGGATGGGCAGTATGGTGGTCGCTGTTTTATGCAGTTTGATATCCATCTCGTTGTTCCTGGACAATGTAAAAAATGTGGTTACGCGTTATCAATAGAGGAAAATTCCTATGGCTTAATCTATCATCCGGCCTCTTTCAGGAGTTAAGTACTTGATCTTAAGTTTTCGTGCAATGTTGGAGTCAGATATCTCTCACGGATGGAACAATGTTAAGGCGCTTCGTAGCTCCCCTTGCTGACTCTGAACAGCAGACTTGTCTTCAGGCTATCACCACGGCGAGAAGCGTGCTCTACGCCGCCGTGCGCGTGCCATCCTACTGAGCAATAAAAGCCATACGATCAACAAAACCAGCCGGAGATACCGCAGGTTCTCCGCGATGCCTTATCACGATGGCTCTAACAATGGGAAGCATCGGGCCTTGATGAATTGATCGACAAGACCCGCAGTGGGGCCGCACGCCAGTCCTGGATGAGAACGATCATCAGCGACTGCAAGAGCTCATCGCGAACAGCATCGCCATATTCGATCCCTGCAGGCTCGTTTTGAGGAAGAGACGGGCAAGGCCGTCAGTAGAGCGTTGAAAAAAATGACTTCATCTTCAAACGCGTCCGGCCCTCACTCAAAGTACACTGCGTGGCAAGACGGATTCCCGAAACACTCAAGGCCTCCTAAAAGCCTTTACCAACAAGGAGACCAGGGGGAGCATTAACTCTATTACTTTGATAAGTCAGGTTTTTCACTATAGTCATCGGCACCCTATGCATGGAGTCCCATCGGGCAACCCTGCGAGGTGACCGCCTACTTACAGAGCCGAAGGCTGCACGTATTGGAGTTCCTCAACTGTGCTGGGAAACTGATCTAGCACACCACTGCCGGGCCAGTGACCACCGAGACGATCATCGAAGCGTTTGACCAGTTTTTAGCGCAGAAGAACCTCGATACCTTCACTGTTGAGGTGCTCAAAAATACCAGCATGCATCGCTCGCAGGCCTTCAGGCGAAAGCTAGTGGAGTGGTTGTCGCACCGTGTGCATTTGGTTTACCTACCGACCGCTCGTCGGAGCTGATTGAGTTACTGTGGCGTCTGATGAAGTACGCATGGCTGCCGTTAAGCGCTTACCTTTCGTTTAATAGCCTCTGGGAAGAGGTACACCGGCTATTTGGATAGCTATTGAAAGGATCACGCGATTAATTTTGAATAAGCAGTTAGATGCTTACACTACCAGGGCGTTCGCGAATCAAGTTCCAAAGTTCATCCACTGGTGCATTAGTTACATTAATTTGACGGTAAAAGGCCACATCTAGTCGTGGACCTCCCAGTAAATCAATTAATGATATGAGCTTGCCGGATATTATGTCCTCTTCAATCAAACCACTTGGTAGCCAACTTATACCAAGGCCCGCCAGGGTGAGTTCACGTATGCCAATGGTAAACGAGGTCTCGCATATAAGCTCGATATCATAACGTCTCTGAAGGTCAAGAAGATATGGGCTTGCCAGAATGCTGCCTATAAAACTATCTGTATTGTATCCGATCAGTGGCAAATACGATTGACTTTCAAGATTAAACAAAGGACGGCCCAAGCGGTTGGATGCACATACAGGAATTAATTGCTCGGTTCCTAGAAGAATGCGCTCCAATTCTCCTTTATCAAAGCTTAGCTGCGCGCCTTCCATTTCACTACATAATAATAAGTCAGCCTCACCTCGTTGAAAATTACGGATGCATTCATTGCGATCAGATGGCCGCACTTGCAGGCGCGCGTCTGGCGCATTTTGTCGGAAATAACGCAAAAGCTTGGGCAAATAACTAACCGTTAGCGTGTGCTGAGTCGTCAGAATTGCACGAGGGCCATGTAAGGCGTCTGCTCGAATGCGGCTACGCATAGCATAAAGGTGTGCCAGCCAATCTCGCATAGCCCCTTCATGGGCTTTTGCATGTGCTGTCAGTGTAAATCGCGTTGAGTGACGGTCAATCAGTTCTACACCCAGCCATTCCTCCAGCTGTCTTATGCGCCGCGAGAACGCTGGCTGGGTCACATGCCTTAGCTCGGCAGCTTGAGAGAAGGTGCCTGCATCAATAAGAGCAAAATAATCTTCTATCCAATCAATTTTCATATGTAAATTCTGTGATTTTTTTAGAATATAGAATTATTTTCTGCGTATGCAAAAAATTAATCGTTGCTGAGGATCTTGGCATTGGTTTGCATCATGGGCAACCATTAACCTTTAGAAAGATCGATTAGTGATAAACAAGAGTTCACAGTCCTATTGAACCGGTCATTTCAAGCGCAAGCTTATGCAAACCACTACTCGCCTGGAGGCTCATATGCACCTTTCCCGTTTTCCTCGTGTCCGGTTGGGCCACATGCCGACACCACTTGAACCTATGGATAACCTGAGTCGTTTGTTAGGGGGGCCACGGCTGTGGATCAAACGCGATGACTGCACGGGCTTGTCTACTGGCGGCAATAAGACGCGTAAATTGGAGTTTTTGATGGCGGATGCCTTCGATAAAGGAGCTGATACGATTATTACGCAAGGGGCTACCCAGTCTAACCATGCCCGCCAGACCGTCGCAGCGGCATGCAAGCTGGGCCTTAAGTGCCACATTTTGCTGGAAGATCGAACAGGTAGCGATGACACAGCCTATAACTACAACGGTAACGTTTTTTTAGATCAACTGCATGGAGCCACAGTCAGTAAAAGACCTGGTGGGGCTGACATGGCTGCAGAAATGGAAGTTTTGGCGGGTGAATTAAAAGCTAAAGGTAAGTCGCCCTACATTATTCCTGGTGGTGGTTCCAATGCGATAGGAGCTCTTGGTTATGTTAATGCTGCGCTAGAACTTCTTGAACAAGCTAATGAAATGGGGCTTCAGGTTGATCACGTGGTGCATGCAACTGGCAGTGCTGGTACTCAGGCAGGCCTTGTCACGGGTCTTGCAGCCTGTAATTCAGGTATTCCAGTTCTGGGTATTGGAGTACGTGCTCCTAAAGATAAACAGGAAGATCTTGTTTTTGCTCTGGCTCAAAAAACAGAGGCGAAGCTTGGTTTGTCGGGAGTTATTTCCCGGGAAGATGTCGTTGCTAACTGCGATTATGTAGGTGATGGCTATGGCATCCCTACTGATGGCATGATCGAAGCAGTCACATTACTAGCCCGCCATGAAGGCATTCTGCTGGATCCAGTGTACTCCGGAAAAGGTATGGCTGGCCTGATTGACCTGATACGTCAAGGTCATTTTAAAGAAGGTGAAAATATCGTCTTTCTCCACACAGGTGGCAGTGTGGCGCTGTTTGGGTATCCCGAAGCTTTTGGTTTTCCCGATTATCAAGCGTAAGCAAAATCATCTAATTGAGATTTATAGGCTCCTCCTTTTGTAAAGGTAAATACGTCTTCAGTTGTTAACTCCTAGCGGAGAAAATGATGACAAGTCGACAGATTAAGTCGTCACAGGCAGCTGCTAAAAGGGTTTTATCGTAATACGATAGCTGTGGCGATGTGCTTACTGACGAGAAATGCTAGCAACTGATTGCCACTGTTCCGCAATCTTTTAAAAATGACATCGATTTCGTACACTGCAGATCAAATGTTTTTATGCAGGCTCAGAGAGACAGCCTAACTTCTTTTGCAATAGAAACTGAGCCGGGTGTTATCTTTGAGCAGCGCGTCCTGCCAGTCGGATGCGCGGACTGAGTCATTCAAGGAAAATGTTATGCTACGAGGCTCCTGCGTTGATGAGTGCGGCCACCGCTAAGGCTTTAGGAGTACCTCATGTTGTGGTTTGCTCACCTCCACAGTGTTTAAGAATCGACCCAGCAGTACGTTTTCATTAGGGAAACGCTGCATAAATACTGTCGTAGCTGCCTAAGTGCTACCGGCAGGGAAAAATACAGTTTTCCAATACCCGGCAGAGTTTTCTTATGATAGTGACGCCAGCAATGGTAAGCTTTGGTGTAAATCCTGCACATTTTGATATTATTCTTGTAGTTATTCTGAGCATTTTTTTTCACAACACCCTTTGGTGATATATATTTATTAGCCAGATCACTGTCAATGTTTAAAATTTAACGTATCTAAGTTCGTGCCATACCATAGAGTGGTTATATGGTTGTGATTGCTTTACTGCTAGCATTTTTAATTAAAATTAACTTCCTTTTGAATAGGAAAATTTTCAAAAAAATTCCAGGATTGAAATGCAATGAATATAAAAAAAACTACTGTAGTAAATTCCTTGGATCATATTATTGTTGGAGTAATAGGAGGAATGGGACCTGATGCCACCGTAACTTTTATGCAGCAGGTTATTAATGCCACTCAGGCTCAGGACGACATAGACCATGTGCATTTACTGGTCGATAATAATCCGAAAGTGCCATCGCGTATCAAAGCGCTCATTGATGGCGACGGAGAAAGCCCAGGTCCTGTTATTGCTGAAATGGCGCGGCGACTGGAGCAGGCCGGTGCTAACTTCCTGGTAATGCCTTGCAACACGGCTCATTACTATTGGAAGGACGCTCAAGATGCGGTGAACATCCCTGTTTGGCACATTGTCGAGCGAACTCTGAATTCGATTGTGAAGCTCTTGCCCAGTGCTCATGTCGGCATGCTTTGCTCTCCTGCTCTGCATAAAATCGGACTCTATGAAGGTTTTGCCGAGCAACGGGGGTTGTCATTAGTGTATCCAAATGATGAAGAGGCTGTACTTGAAGTGATTCGTGCTGTGAAACGCGGCCAAGGACATCAACCTGCTGTACTGGATATGTTTAATGCAGCTGCGGCTGATCTAAGAATTAAACATGCTAATGTACTGGTACTGGCATGCACAGAACTATCAATCATAGGCGATATGCTCGTAACGTCTCTGCCAGTGGTTGATACTCTTCAAATTCTCGCCGAAGAGGTTGTGGCAGAAAATAAAAAAATTAGCGATTGATCTTATATCTCAATTTTCAAGAGTGATGTTTGCTTCCTTAATAAATTAGTACTGCTGCTGTAGATAGTCATCAAACGGTAAGGTGATGATACTTCCCTTTTTCCGTTGGCGTCTTACCCAGTGATAGTACTGAGTAGCAAGCTGGTGAAGTCCTCTCCAGCAAGATCAGTTCAGCGCATCTTCCAGCCGTCTTCGTCGCGGTCATATGCACTGGAACACAGTTGTCATCATTTTCCCGACTTCCATGTGGTTTGCTCATTGAGCAGGCCCCTTTTTCGCGTACCATTCCGCAGCGAAAAAAGCGCTCAATTGTTTTCGAGCCTTGAGTTCGATAGCCTTTATATCTTGGCGTGCCCGCATTAAATCCTGAATCAACTCTTGCTCATGTTTAGGAACCCACACTGGGGTAAGTTCTCCGGAGCGAGTCAGGCGTGCCAACACCTGACGTCTCGACGAACTGTCTTTACGCGACCTGATGCACATTTCGGGATCAGAGATGGTGCGACCACCTCCGCGTCATGGCCACTGTATTGAATGGGGTGATTAAGCCCATAGCAGCAAGGACCGACTTCGTAACCGAACAGCGGTGGCGGCCCCTAGAAACGGTGGATCTTCTGACAGATCAACTTGCCTATGGCATTAGGTTTGGGATTCAACCGCGGAACTCGGGTTCCTGGCGGCTTGCTTCGGCGATAGCTATAGATAATATACTCGAATGGTGTACATTGAGACCAAGATAAGCGGCATGGACATTGCTGACAGCGTTGGACGGTGGTGGATTGAATATAGAGTTAAGCTCAGTTCTTGTGTATGGAGGGCAGAAGGAAGGGTGGCGTATCCTGCTGATTGATCACGCCAGATCACAACCAGCATAGGATGGATACGCCATGACCGATTCTACCCTCCAAGCCGTGACGCAACCAGACACTGGCGCTACCGACCCGCTGCATGAATTGCTTCGCCAAGGTGCCCGAGATCTGATCGCCAAAGCCGTGGAGGCCGAGTTGAGCACGTTCCTTGAGCAGTACGCCGAGAAGACGCTGGAAGACGGTCGCCGTGCCGTCGTCCGCAACGGCTACTTGCCGGAGCGCACGGTGCAGACCGGTATCGGCGACGTCGAGGTCAAGGTGCCCCGGACCCGCGATCGCAGCGGTGATGGGGTTACCTTCAGCAGCGCGCTGCTGCCGCCCTACCTGAAGCGGGCCCGGAGCATCGAAGAGCTGATCCCCTGGCTCTACCTGAAGGGGGTCTCCACCGGTGACTACCAGGAGGCCCTGGCAGCCCTGCTGGGCGACCAGGCCAAGGGGCTTTCGGCCAATACTGTGTCGCGGCTCAAGAAGCAGTGGGAGGCTGAGCACGCCGAGTGGCAGAAGCGGGGCTTATCAGAGCAGCGCTACGTCTACTGGTGGGCAGACGGCGTGTACAGCAACGTGCGCATGGATGACCGCCTGTGCCTGTTGGTGATCATCGGTGTTACCGATCAGGGCCGCAAGGAGCTGGTCGTCGTCGAGGATGGGCAACGCGAGTCGGAGGCCAGCTGGAAAGAGCTGCTCACGGGTCTACGCGAGCGCGGGCTGACCACTGCCCCCAAGCTGGCGGTCGGCGACGGCGCCATGGGCTTCTGGGCTGCACTGAGCAAGGTCTAT
>NZ_JBSXNH010000039.1:0-15635 GCF_056857535.1 Vreelandella sp. L-25 | reverse complement strand
GTTAACTTCCTATGGCTTCCTTCAGACCCCACCGTTGGCCAGTGACGCCCTTGCCAGTCGGATTGTCTTCCCCTCAGTCGGGGTGACGCCATCTTCTTTCAGATGGCCGGGTTTGCCGGCTTCGCCGGGCAAACAAAAAAGGCCACCCGCTTGGGTGGCCTTTTGTATTCTCTAATGCTTTGCTTTTCAACCACTTAAGTGGTGCCGACACCAGGAGTCGAACCCGGGACCTACTGATTACAAGTCAGTTGCTCTACCAACTGAGCTATGTCGGCGCTTCGCATTTTCTTGAGAACTTGATTGGGTTGCCGTTAGACTAGCCAATCAACAAGAAATCTTGTTGGCAATGGCTGGGGTACCAGGATTCGAACCTGGGAATGCCGATACCAAAAACCGGTGCCTTACCACTTGGCGATACCCCAACGTTGTGGTGGCCAGAGACGGAATCGAACCGCCGACACGGGGATTTTCAATCCCCTGCTCTACCAACTGAGCTATCTGGCCCTTGCCAACGGTGCGTATTAAACCAAAAGCTCCTCTTTTCGTCAACACCTTTGTGAAACTTTCTTTCTAGTCACGTGCTTAGGGCACATCAGGCGTTGAACCAAAAGTGGCAAAGGCCACGCCATTCGTGGCTTTGCGCTGCGTTTCTAGGTTTATGCCTGGCTGGGCGGCACGTACCCTTCTGCTTGGTCGGTGGTTTCGTTATCTAGAAAGCGCTGCATCTGATCCATTAGATAGGTGCGTGCTTCTGGCTCCAGCATGTTGAGGTGCTTCTCATTGATCAGGCGGGTTTGCAGCGCCTGCCACTCTTCCCACGCTTTTTTAGATACCGTGGCCTGAATCTCTTGGCCCTGCTTACCCGGCAGTGGCGGGAACGGCAGCGCGGGTAGCTCTTGTTGATACTTGCGGCAGAATACCGTGTTGCTCATGGCGTGCTCCTATTGAGTACGTTGTGTGTAGGTGGCTGTCAGCCTGTGATGTTAGTAAGAAGGCCCTGGGGTTGGGTCTAGGGTAAATGGTGCCAACTGGCTTAACAGCGATTTAACCGGTGCCGCTAAGCCTAACGCAGGCGGATGATTAACGTCATACCATACGCCGCTTTCGCGAACGCCGCTGATTCGTTTGCAGGTAACAGGCTGCGGCGTAATCATCAGCTTAAAATGGCTGAAGGTGTGGGTGAAGCTGGGCAGCGCAGCGTGGCGCTCGGGGGCTTTGGTGTTGTCTTCCAGCCAGTCGTTGAGTTCGCTGTGGCGCTCAAACTGCGGCAGGCTCCATAAACCGCCCCATAGGCCGCTAGGTGGCCGCTGCTCTAGCCATACGCGCCCTTGTGGGTCGCGTAGCATCAACATAATGGTTTCGCGGGTGGGGGTGGCTTTTTTGGGCTTAGATTCTGGGTAGCGCTGCGGCTCGCCTTGGGCGTAGGCGCGGCATACGTCATTAAATGGACAAATCAAACAGTCGGGTTTGCTGCGCTTACACAGTGTCGCGCCAAAATCCATCACGGCTTGGGTGTAATCCGCCAGCCGTGTGGTGGGCGTAAAGTATTCGGCCAGCGCCCACAGCGAGCGTTCTACTGCTGGCTTGCCCGGCCAGCCCGCTACCGCGTGTAGACGGGTGAGCGAGCGCTTTACATTGCCATCCAGAATAGCGGCCTGCCGGCCGGTGCTTTGGGAGATAATCGCGCCAGCGGTAGAGCGGCCAATACCAGGTAGCGCCATCAGCGTTTCTACGCTCTCGGTGGGTAGCTCGCCACCGTGCTCTTCCATGGCGACCTGGGCCGCTTTGTGCAGGTTGCGGGCACGGGCGTAATAGCCCAGGCCCGTCCAGTGGTGCAATACGTCATCTTGCGGCGCGGTGGCCAGGGCTTCCAGCGTGGGGAAGCGGGACATAAAGCGCTCAAAGTAGGGAATCACTGTAGTCACTTGGGTTTGCTGCAGCATAATTTCAGACACCCAAACCCGGTAGGCGCTGCGCGGCGACTGCCAAGGCAGGTCGTGGCGGCCATGCTTGTTAAACCAAGTGAGCAGCCGGTGTTGAAACTCTTCCGCCGGTAGGCACGGCGTGGGCATATCGGCCATCGTTATTCCTTAAAACACTCGCTATGAACGACAGCGCCGGCGGTAAGGCCGGCGCGTGCGGTGCGTGATGCATTAACGCGGCTAGGCGTTAAGCAGTCTTTGGTTAGTTAAACAGGCGACGAATACCGTCACGCAGCTCTTGGCCTGCGCCTTCGCCTAAGCGCTCATCAATGCGGTCGATGGATTCACCAATCCGCTCTTCTAGCTCTTCTTCTACCCGGCTCCCGGCTTCGTTACGCAGCAGATCAACCACCGATGCTTCGAAGGCGGTGCGGTCGAAGCGGCACCACTGGGCTTTATCGTCACCTACATGGCCTTCACAGCTTACCGGCAGCGACAGCTGCTGAAGCCGTGGGTTGACTTGGCAGGCGGCGTCAGCGGTATCCACTAGCCGTGCGTTCGCTTGAGTCGTGAAGTTGAGGCTATTGAGGTTGAAGTCGCCCTCCCCTTGCACGTTGATACCCGGTAGCGTAATCAGCAAGTCGTCACTTTCAACCACGCCGTTGCGCACCTGGAAGGTGGCTTCAAAACGCTCAAAGCGGGTGTCCGGGTGCCATTCTCGCTCCACCTGCTGGCCTTCTAGCTGAGCAACCAGCTCGCACATCTCTCGGGAGATGTTGGTGCGTAGAATCGCGCCATCGTTGAGCCGCGCGGTTAATTCGCCGTTGAGGTTGCTGGTGAGCACATCGCGGCGGTTGCCTTGGGTAGTCAGCGCGCCGTCTAGATTGAAGCGTCCGCGCAGCGGGGCCTCTTCTTCGCTGAAGGTTTCGATTAACGGTGCTACCTGCACATTGCTAATGCTGGGCGAGAGCTGCCACTCCAGTACATCACCAGTGGCATCCAGCTGGCCGGTGGCGCTCAATTCCCCTTCGTAGAAACGGGACTCAAAGGCAGTGAGGCGGTGGTTGCCGTTTTCACCGCGCAGCGCCAGCTGAGTATCGTCAAAAGTCAGCCCAGCCAGTAGCAGTTGGTCGACGCTCAAATCGCCCTGAAGGGTGAGCGTACTTAACCATGCCTGGGGCAGCAGCGTTCCGCTGGTTTGAGCAAAGGCTTTACGCAGCAGGCCACGGCTGGCTTGCTGCGCGGTTTCGGGGCCAGGCAGGTAGTGATCCAGATTGAGCGTATCGCCTTCTAGGTTGAAGGAGAGCTGGGTACCATCCAGCGCGGCGGCAATATCGCCGGTAAAGGTGCTGTCATCTACCACCAGCGAGAGGCGCGGCAGGGAGATACGCTTCAAGCTGCCTTCGATGGGGCTGGTGAGCGCGACATCGCTAAGTGCGGCTTCGCTGGCAGTATTGAGCTTCACACCCGTGCGGGAAATCCAAGGCCGCAGCGTAAACGGCGCGGCGGTCAGTTGCCCGCTGTACTGCGGCGCGTCCAGCAGTTGCTCGACATTCAAGTGGCCGCTTACACGCAGGCCGTCCGGCCCGGTGAGCTGAACCTCTTTAAGCTGCGCGGTTTGGGCGGCAAAATCGGTTTCCAGGCCAAATGCTAGGGCAACGGCAAGACTGCCTTGCCAGTTTTCTGGGTGGCGCAGCCCAGCTTCCAGCACGCCTTCGGTAACGCTTAGTTGTTGCTCAGCTAAACGGGCAACAATTTCAGCCGCTTTTAAGCTGAGCTGCTGCGGTTCGCTCGCTTCTCCCTGACGGGTATGCGTGGTTAGCTGGGTGTTTTCAAAGATGATCTGTTCATCTTCTAGGCCAAGCCGCAGGCGTGTTTCAAGATTTACCTCGCTGGTCATGTTTGGCGCGCGCTCAAGCTCTTCGGCATCCAGCCGGTCATGCTTAGTAAGCGTGAACATGGCTTTTAGCGGGAAGGAGCGTACCGGATTCACATTGGTGCCTGAAATATTCAGCGGCTGAACCCGCCAGAGCGCTTGATTCTGCTCATCGCGGTAACGAATATCAGCATTTTTTACTTCGACGCTGGCGATGCTTAATACCACCGAGAGGCTGCCTGCATCGGCATTGGGGCCAGCACTTGCCGGAGCTAGCACGGTTTCAGCGGATTCGTTGTTGTGCTCAGAGAGTCGCTCCAACAGCGGCTGCCAGTTGCCCTCGCCTTCAGCGTTCTTCTCCAAATTGAGGCGCATGCCATCCAGCGTCAGGCCATCCACGGCAATCTCTCCGCGCAGCAGCGGAGCAAAGGCAACGCTCACTTCAGCACGGTTAATGGCGGCGAAGGCGGTTTCATCTTGTGCTTGATCAGGCAGCCAGGCGCGCGCCTGCTCAACGCTGACACCAATACGAGGGTAAAACGACCAGGTAATCGGGCCTTCCAGAGCTAAGTTCAGGCCGGTTTGCTCCTCGACCACAGCGGTTAAGCGTGGTTTGAAGTCTTCTGGGTCTAAAAAGGTGGTGACGTACACCACGGCGGCCACTGCCACAATGGCTAAAATGCCTATGGCGGCCAGCAAAATACGTAATAGCTGTTTCATTACCCTTTTCCTTGTGGGTCTAGCTCAACAAAATCACTGGTCGCCGGCAGGTCCGGGGCAGAAGACGAGGTCTCGGCAACGGGTCGAAAGCCTAATTTCGATAGCAGTACTCGGTCTGCCAGCGGCAGAGTGGTGGTAGCAATACGCAGTACGCGGCCATCTTGCTTGGCTTGCTCGCCCACTAGCGCCATCAGCCGTGAGCCGACACCGCGACGACGCGTAGTTTTACGCACGCATAGCTCAGACAGCCACCAGGCGCGGTCGTCGGCTTCTTGCACCGCCACCGCGCCTAACAGGCGGTCATTGAAGTGGGCACAGGCAAAAAATTGCTGTTCCTTTAAATGCTGTTCGATAAATGGCAAAACCGTGGGAGTGGGCATGCGCTCTTGGGGCGCGTCTTCATATATGCGCACTAAGTCGATGCGCACCTGCTCTTCTGCTTCCCAACGGGCCTGGTCGACATATTGCAGTGTCACCGGCATGGTGAAATCCTCGTTGCCAACGCAGCTAGGCTGCTATGTTAGCGCCGCAAACAGCGGCGACATTCCCCGCATTGTAGCGGATGGGGGCGCCGATTCTCTATAATGGTTGTTTTGGCCGCAGTTGCTGCCCGCCGATTATTCCTCAGAGTGCGCCCCGGCGCAGGAGATGCAACATGTCAGCGCGTATTGCCACGGTAAGCCGTGACACCAACGAAACGCAGATTACGGTCAGCGTCAACCTTGACGGCGAAGGCCGCTTGAACTGTGAAACTGGCGTTCCGTTTCTAGACCACATGCTGGATCAAGTGGCTCGGCATGGGATGGTAGATCTCGATATTCATGCCAAAGGCGACCTGCATATCGACGACCACCACACCGTTGAAGATTTGGGCATCACCCTGGGCCAGGCATTCAACGAGGCCATTGGCGATAAGCGCGGCATCTACCGCTACGGCCACGCTTATGTGCCGCTGGATGAGGCGCTCTCTCGGGTAGTGATTGATTTCTCCGGCCGCCCCGGCCTTTATATGAATGTCGAGTTCACCCGCGATACCATTGGCAGTATGGATACGCAGCTGTTCTGGGAATTTTTCCAAGGCTTTGTGAACCATGCTCGAGTGACGCTGCATATCGACAACGTAAAAGGCTTTAATGCTCACCATCAGGCCGAAACCATTTTCAAAGCCTTTGGCCGCGCACTGCGTATGGCCGTTGCGGAAGACCCGCGCATGGCTGGGCAAATGCCCTCTACCAAAGGCAGCTTATAATGCCGATCGTTGCGGTTAGCGGCGTAACGGCACGCCTCTCGCCTACGAATCTATCGCCCACGACCTTAAGGAGCGCTTCATGACCATTGCGGTAATCGATTATGGAATGGGCAACCTACACTCCGTGGCTAAAGCGCTTGAGCACGTCACCCATGAGAATGTGATCATCACCCGCGACCCACGGCGTATTCTGGGCGCTACCCGTCTAGTGCTGCCGGGCCAAGGGGCGATTCGTGACTGCGTTGGCGAACTCGAACGCACCGAACTGCGCGGCCTAGTGGATGACGTGTTAACCCGCCAAGCCAAACCGCTGCTGGGCATTTGCGTGGGCCAGCAGATGCTGATGGAGCGCAGCGAAGAGAATGGCGGCGTGGACTGTTTGGGGTTTTTCCAAGGCAGCGTAGACCGCTTCCCGGCCAATATGCGCGACGCGCAAGAGCAGCGCTTGAAAGTACCGCACATGGGTTGGAACCTGGTGAATCAACACCACGACCACCCGCTCTGGGCAGGCATCGATAATCATGAGCACTTCTATTTCGTGCACAGCTATTACGTCAATGCCGCCGACGATGCCCAGGTATTCGGCACCACCCAGTACGGCAGTGTGAGCGCTCACGTGGCGATTGGCCGCGATGCCACCTTTGCCGTGCAGTTCCACCCGGAAAAAAGCTCCCGTGCGGGCCTGCGCCTGCTGGAAAATTTTGTCACCTGGACGCCCTGAGAGGTTTCACTATGTTGGTAATTCCCGCGATCGATCTCAAAGACGGCCAGTGTGTGCGCTTAAAGCAGGGCCGCATGGACGATGCGACCTCCTACGGCGACGACCCGGTGGCCATGGCCGCGCGCTGGGTAGAAGCAGGCGCGCGCCGTTTGCACCTAGTGGATTTGAACGGTGCCTTTGAAGGCAAGCCGGTGAACGGTGAGGCGGTCACCGCCATTGCCCGCGCTTACCCGAACCTGCCGATTCAAATTGGCGGTGGCATCCGCTCGGCAGAGACGATTGAACACTACCTCAGCGCCGGTGTTTCTTACGTGATCATCGGTACCAAAGCGGTCAAAGAGCCTGAGTTTGTGGGTGAAATGTGCCGCGCCTTCCCTGGCCACATTATTGTTGGCCTGGATGCCAAAGATGGCTATGTGGCCACCGATGGCTGGGCAGAAGTCTCCACCGTCAAAGCTACCGAGCTTGCCAAGCGCTTCGCTAACGACGGTGTTTCCAGCATTGTGTACACCGATATTGCCCGCGACGGCATGATGCAGGGTGTCAATGTGGAAGCCACCGCCGCACTGGCCCGCGAAGGCGGCCTACCGGTGATCGCCTCCGGCGGCGTAACCAATCTGGACGATATTCGTGCCCTGTGCGATGTCGCCGATAGCGGCATTTTGGGCGCAATTACCGGACGGGCGATTTACGAAGGCAGCCTGGATGTCGCTGAAGCCCAGCGCTTAAGCGATCAGTTGAGTGGAGGTAGCGAATGAGCTTAGCCAAACGCATTATCCCCTGCCTGGATGTGGATGCCGGGCGCGTGGTGAAAGGCGTTAACTTTGTGGGTATTCGTGACGCGGGCGACCCGGTGGAGATCGCTCAGCGCTATAACCAGCAGGGTGCCGATGAAATCACCTTTCTTGATATCACCGCGAGCCACGAAGACCGCGCCACCACGGTGGATATGGTCGAGCGTATTGCGGGTGAGGTGTTTATTCCCTTAACCGTGGGAGGCGGCATTCGTACCTGCGACGATATCCGCACCATGCTGAACGCTGGGGCCGATAAGGTCTCAATCAATACCGCGGCGGTGACGAACCCCGAATTTGTGCGTGAAGCCGCCGAGCGTTTTGGCAGCCAGTGCATTGTGGTGGCGATTGACGCTAAAAAAGTGTCTAAGGAAGGCGAGCCTGACCGCTGGGAGATTTTCACCCACGGCGGCCGTCGCCCCACCGGCCTGGATGCGGTGGAGTGGGCCAAGGAAATGGTCGAGTTTGGCGCAGGCGAGCTGCTGCTGACCAGCATGGACCGCGACGGCACGAAGATTGGCTTTGACCTAGGCGTCACCCATGCCATTTCTGAAGCGGTGAGCGTGCCGGTAATTGCTTCCGGCGGCGTCGGCAATTTAGATCACTTGGTGGATGGCGTGCTTAAAGGCGGTGCCGATGCGGTGCTGGCGGCGAGTATCTTCCACTTTGGCGAGTACACCATTCCAGAAGCAAAACGCTATATGGCCGAGCGCGGCATTGAAATGCGCTTGTAACTCACACTTATCCCTTCACTGAGGGGCTTTTAATGCGTCGCTACGTTCCATGGATTGGAGGGATAGCAGGGATTTGGCTGAGCGCGTCTGCCTCAGCCTTCTCTTTGCCGGATTGGCCTCCTACCCTTGCGCTTGACCACACGCTGGTACAAACCAGCTTACTCACCCGCCATTTTGACCCAGACCCTGAGCATACTAATCAGCAGAACTTACTGAGTATTGAGCTGCATAACCCTGACCGCTGGTTGGCGGGGGCTGCTTGGTTCAAAAACTCCTTTGATCAGCCTACGTGGT
Organism: Vreelandella sp. L-25; assembly: GCF_056857535.1. Lineage (NCBI taxonomy): Bacteria > Pseudomonadati > Pseudomonadota > Gammaproteobacteria > Oceanospirillales > Halomonadaceae > Vreelandella > Vreelandella sp. L-25. The sequence continues at coordinate 7,325 of NZ_JBSXNH010000039.1, read as the reverse complement.
ATTTTTACGCTGGCCGGGAGTTTCCGCTATGGCAGTTCGCCGATGAGATAAACGTACGTGCCAAACTGACCGGCGGTCTGCTGCGCGGTTATCAAGATGAGTACCGGGATAAGATCCCCCTCAACCATTTAGAGGTGGCCCCCGCGCTGCTACCTAGCATTGGCGTGCAGTGGGGGCGTGTGGAGTCTGATCTGATTATCTTCGGTACGGCAGGCATGATGGTGACAGCAGGCGTGCGTTTTTAACGTCCTAGCCGTCGTTATCGTCCAAGGTAAGCCCTAAGTTACTAATGCCGTTATTACGCCCAAGCGTGCGGATCTCTTTTAAAGAGGCTTTGTTGATCGGTTCGCTGACCGCTTCTAGCACCGCGTCTTGGAAGTCGTTTTCGTCTTCCATCAGCGGATGGTCGCGAATGAGCAGCGCCAATGCTTGAGCGTCCACTTCCCCTTCGGTGAGTTCGATAAACGCCCGCACACCAGCCCGCGAGGTGCGGCTGACATCCAGCACGGCTTCGGGGGATTCGCCTTGCAGCGTATCGAGTAACGCAGAGATTGACACGACCGCATCCAGCGCCCGACGTGCGCCGAAGCTCTCATCGCCCTCCGGCGGCTCGCATTCGGCCAGCTTTTCCGCTTGGCGGGCAAAGTCGATGCTGGCGTTGGGTACGCTAAGGCGCTCCCATACAAGATTCAGCACAGTGCGCAGGGTGTGCCCATCGCCATGGCCGCTGGTTTGCTCATAAAGGGCGTAGTTGGGTAACAGCCGCTCGCACAGCGCTGCCATAAATGCTTGCTGGGCGGGCAGCGGCAGCAGTTGAAGCCGCTGATAAAATCCTTGGGGTTTAGCCACCATGCTGATTTCCTGGGTCACTAGGTTTGTGAAACTGAGTCTATGAAACTGAGTCTGTGAAACTGTGTTGGTGAAATGAACGCGATGCGTTATCGTCGCACCCACGCGGCGGGCGACCCCCGCGGCGTTTGATGTGCTCGGCCGGCGAGGAGATTACCATGCATATTCATCTGCTACAGCACGGCCCTGACCATGGCCCCGCCCGTCTGACCGACTGGCTTGAGAGTATGGGCCATAGTTACACCGTTTTTCACCTCTACGCGGGCGAACTCACGCCTCGCCCTGGGGAGTGCGATGCGCTCATCGTGCTAGATGGCCCCGAAGCCCTGTTGAGCGAACCGCCCGCTTGGCATAAAGCGGAGCGCAAACTGATCAATCGCTACTTGGACGGCCAAAAACCTATTCTGGGCATTGGTCTAGGGGCGCTATGGATCGCGGAAGCGCTTGAGGCGGTCGTCGCCCCTGGCACCTACCCCGAAACCGGCTGGCATACCGTCACTCTAGCCTCGGAAAGCACCTTCGACCTACCCGAGCAGTTTGAGGCCTTTATGTGGCACCGCCTGGTGTTTAGCCTACCCGATGGCGCGCTACCATTAGGCGGCAGTGCCGCCTCCCCGCTGCAAGGGTTTAGCTGGGACGCAGGCCGCGTGGCGGGCCTGCTATGCCACTTTGAAACGACCCAGGCCAGCGTAGCACCGCTGCTGAACGCCAACGAGCGGCCCACGGCGAAAAGCCCTTCCAGCGGGCACTTTGTGCAAACCGATGAGCAGATACTGGAAGACCCCACGCGCTTTCAGCGCTTGGCACCGCTGTTAGATCGCGTCATGACCCAGTGGCTGAAACGCGCTTAACCCCCACCACCTGCCGCCGCTAAGCACTCCACTGTTTGGCAGCGGCGAGACAGCTCTCCCAATCGCCTATATGAAGTTCTGTGGGCCGGTTTCCCTGCTGTTTCTCCAAGTGGTAACGGTAGAGCGGGTCGTAATATTCGGTCAGCAGCGGGGCAAGCCACGCCTCATGGGCTTGGATATCCCCGGCGGCATGGGCACGGAAAGCCATGGCCTGCATACGTTGCAAACGCTGTAGCCGGGCATTGCCCAGGCGTTTTGCCAGCCGCTCTAACGCGCTCGCCAGTTGACGCTGCATGCGCTGCCACCCTTCCTCTGGGCCAAAGCGAGCGGCGTAACCCTGCTCTAGCGCTTCGATATAGTCGCGGCGTAGCTGATCTAGCCGCCAATCTAGCGGCATTTCGATACGAATACGCGGCGCTTGCTGTAGGGCATGCCAAAAATCGAGCGGGAGATTGGCATTGCCAATCTGTCGGGACTCATCTTCCAACACAAGCTTACCCGGCTGCCCAATCAAACGCTGGCCCAGCGCGTGCTCAAAATCGATTTGGGTGGTGGGTTCGTCGGGCTGCCGCCCAAAAGCAGAACCTTTATGATTGGCGCAGGCTTCCAAATCAATGCCGTTGGGCAGTTGGTTAATCAGCTTCGTCTTAGCGCAGCCGGTGAGCCCTGCCACCACCAGCATAGGCTGCTGCGCGGCTTCGTCAATCCGTTGGCAGAGCTGCTGGCGTAGCGCTTTCCAGCCGCCTTCAATGCGTGGGCGATGAAGCCCTGCATCGACAAGCCACTGCTGGGCAATTTGCGAGCGCAGACCGCCGCGAAAGCAGTAGATACTCGCATCCGGGTGCTGGGCTAAGTAGGCCTGCCAAGCGGCGACACGCGCTTGCTTTATTTCACCGCTGACCAGCCGCTCACCCAGCGCGATGGCGGCTTGCTGGCCCTGCTGCTTGTAGGCAATGCCTACCTGGTGGCGCTCTTCATCCACCATCAGCGGTAGGTTGACCGCCCCCGGCAGGCTGCCTTGGGCAAACTCTACCGGGGCGCGTACATCAATCAGCGGCGTGTTTGACGCAATCACCTTAAGGGACGCAGGCGTGGTCGGCAGGGTCATCCAATAACCTCGATTTTAGCGTCTCCCTGGGGTGCTTTTAGGGTACCGAACGGCTCCAACGTTAGGCCGTACTCACGACCAATACGCTCAACGTCATCTTCCCATGCGGGGTCTACGCTAATCAGCAGCCCGCCAGAAGTTTGCGGGTCGCAGAGCCACTGCCAGTGGGCTTCATCCATGACGGGCAGCGCGCTACCCAGGGCGTCGCGATTGCGTACGGTGCCGCCGGGCACGGCACCTTGGCGGCGATAGCCTTCCGCTTCAGCTAACCGGGGCAGACGGCGGAAATCAATCTGCGCCATCACACCGCTGGCACTGCACATTTCGGTGAGATGCCCTGCCAAACCAAAGCCGGTAACATCCGTCATGGCGTTGACGCCCTTCACTTTGGAGAGCGCGATACCAATGGTGTTGGGTTTGAGCATGGTTTCACGGGCTAGGCCATGATGCCCGGCTTCTAGCAAGCCGCGCTTTTCCGCTGTGGTTAATAGCCCGACGCCCAACGGTTTAGTGAGAAACAGCAGGTCGCCGGGCTTAGCTTGGCTGTTGAGTTTTAAGTGCTCAAGATCGACCAGCCCGTTCACTGCTAAACCAAACATCGGCTCAGGGGCATCAATGGAGTGACCGCCGGCCAGGGCAATGCCCAGTTCACGGCAAACGGCCTGGGCACCCGCCACCACATCACCGGCGATTTCTGGGCCAAGTTTATCCAGCGGCCAGCCTAAAATGCCCAGTGCCATGACCGGTGTGCCACCCATGGCGTACACATCGCTAATGGCGTTGGTCGCGGCAATACGGCCAAAATCAAAAGGGTCATCGACAATAGGCATGAAAAAGTCGGTGGTGGCAATCATGCTGCGACCGTCGCCGAGATCGTATACGGCGGCGTCTTCACGCCCCTGGTTGCCCACGATCAGCCGCTGATGCCCGGCTGCCGGTCCGGCCTTGGCGAGAATGCCATCGAGTACGTCCGGGGCGATTTTGCAGCCGCAGCCCGCTCCGTGGCTATATTGGGTTAATCGAATCGAACTCATCATCCCTCTCCTTTTTAGATAAGCATAGCCGAAGTTACAGCGCTTCTAGCGCATCGCTCAATTTATCCACGGGGATCACTTCCATGCCTTTGGGTGCCTGCTTAGGGGCGTTGGCACGCGGTACGATAGCGCGAAGAAAACCGTGTTTGGCCGCTTCTGCAATACGCTCCTGCCCACTGGGTACCGGGCGTATCTCACCGGACAAACCCACTTCGCCAAACACGACCAGCTCTTTCGGTAAAGCGCGGTTTTGCAGACTCGACACGACCGCCAAGAGCACGGCGAGGTCGGCGCTGGTTTCCAGCACTTTGACACCGCCCACCACGTTAAGAAATACATCCTGATCGCCGGTAAACAGTCCGCCGTGACGGTTAAGAACGGCTAATAGCATGGCGAGGCGGTTTTGATCGACCCCCACAGCCACACGGCGGGGATTGCCCAGCGCTGACTCATCCACTAACGCCTGTACTTCTACCAGTATGGGTCGCGTACCTTCCCACACCACCATGACGAGACTGCCCGGCGCTTGCTCCTCTTGACGCGAAAGAAATATCGCGCTGGGGTTTTTCACCTCTTTCAGCCCCTGCTCCAGCATGGCGAATACGCCCAACTCATTGACCGCGCCAAAGCGGTTCTTCTGCCCACGCAGCGTCCGAAAGCGGGAGTCGGCACCGCCTTCCAGCAGCAGCGAGGCGTCAATCATATGCTCTAGCACTTTGGGACCCGCAAGGGTGCCATCCTTGGTGACGTGGCCCACCAGCAGCAGCACGGTATTAGTCTGCTTGGCAAAGCGGGTAAGCGCGGCAGCGGATTCGCGTACCTGGGCAACGCCGCCAGGGGCAGAACTGATATCTTCCAAGTGCATGGTCTGAATGGAGTCGATGACCAATATTTCCGGCTTCTCCCGCTCGGCCACCGCTAGAATGGTCTCTACGCTGGTTTCCGCTAGCATCTTCAGCCCGTTAGTGGGTAGCTGCAGGCGGTGGGCGCGCATAGCCACCTGGGAAAGCGACTCCTCCCCCGTGACGTAGAGAATACGCCGCTGCTGGGCAAGCTTACAGGCAGTTTGTAGCAGCAGCGTCGATTTACCAGCCCCTGGGTTGCCACCCAACAAAACGGCGGAGCCCGGCACCAAGCCGCCGCCTAGCACGCGGTCAAACTCTGCAAAGGTGGAGCTCAGCCTTGGCACCTCGCTTAAATCGACATTACTGAGGTCGACTACATCTCGTGATAGATCGCCTGCGTACCCGGCGCGCCCGGTAGTGGTGCCGCTACCGGGGCGAGCGCTTGCCAGCTTGACCTCCGTTAGCGTGTTCCACTCTTGGCAGCTCGTACACTGGCCCTGCCATTTACGGTACTCTGCACCGCATTCGGTGCAGACAAAGGCACTTTTCGCTTTTGCCACTGCCTGTTTGCTCCTTCTCTTGCGTCACGTACTAAAGGCTAGAAGAGTGCTCAGAAATGCAAAAGGCGGCCAGTGGCCGCCTTCGAGCGTCGCGTAAGGTCTTACTGACGCTGTAGCTGCAGCATCTCGCCATTTTCGAAACGGCGGCGCTCAGGGTCGATCAGCTCCAAGGTACGCTCATCGATACGCTGGAAGTAGTAGATTTGGCCGTCGCCGTTCGGCGTCAGCTCGTAGACCGTCGCATCGGGGTCAGAGGGCGTACCGGTCAACACTTCCCAGTTACCGGCATAGTTCTCGTCCGGCGGTGTCTGGGGGTGATTACGGTAAGTCGCATCCAGCGTGAACGTCCGCTCTTCCGGGGCGCTCATCTCTTCTCCCACCAACGTTACATCCAGGTCAATGCCGTCACAGTTACGGCAAGGCAGAGTGCCTTGGTAGTTAGCCTGTGATGCGGTCATGCCTGCATCTTCGCGCTGATCCGTTGGGCCAGCTGCGCAGCCCGCCAACAGTGCCAACATAGCCGAACCGGCTAGCAAACTCCTGAATTGCATTGGGTGTCTCCTTATCGTGTTGGACATACATTTCTTTCGCGCGCTTATGACAGCATAACCGCTACAAGGTGCGACGCCCACCCCCTCTGACGTAGAAGTAAGTTCTCACCTAGCCTGCATGGGAATGCTTGCGCTCTAGCGGCCATCAGGCGACCATGGTGCCATTACCGCTAGGATAATCAGGTTACCCTTATGAGCCAATATTGGAGCCCAGCCGTTAGGGAGCTTACCCCTTACGTGCCAGGCGAGCAGCCCCGTGAACGCGTTATCAAACTCAATACAAACGAGAACCCGTACCCACCTGCCCCTGGTGTCAGCGAGGCACTACGCAACTATGCAGTTGATCATTTGCGTCTCTATCCTGATCCGACGTCCTTGGCCCTGCGTGAAACCTTGGCAGACACGTATGGTGTAAGCGTAGCAGAAACCTTTGTTGGCAATGGTTCTGACGAAGTGCTGGCGTTCGCGTTCCAGGCGTTCTTCTGCCATGGGGCACCGCTGGATGTACCGTCGATTACTTACAGCTTCTACCCGGTGTATGCCAACCTGTATGGCGTGGAACTGCGCAAGCATCCGCTTAACAATCAATGGGAAGTCGACCTGGATGCGCTTGCCAACGATTCCGAACGTAGCGGGGTGATTTTTGCCAACCCCAATGCGCCTACTGGCCACGCTCACTCCCTTGAGAGCATCGAAGCACTGCTGAAACGTGTGGCGGATCGCGTGGTGTTGATCGATGAAGCCTATGTCGATTTTGGCGCAGAGAGCACGGTGGCACTGGTCGAGCGTTATCCGAACCTGCTGGTCACCGGTACCTTTTCCAAGTCACGCAGTCTGGCGGGCTTACGTCTAGGCTACGCGATTGGCTCCCCTGAGCTAATCGAAGGCTTACAGCGGGTAAAAGATTCGTTTAACTCCTATCCGGTCGATAGCCTAGCCAGTGTGGTCGGTATTGAGGCACTGAAAGATACCCAGCACTTCAACGCCTGCCGGGACAACGTCATTACTACCCGTGAGCGAACCCGCCAACGGCTGGAAGGGCTGGGCTTTGAGGTACTGCCCTCAAAAGCCAATTTCCTGCTGGCTCAGCACCCTGACTTTGCCGGTGCGCAGCTATTTGCGGGCCTTCGGGAGCGAGGCATTTTGGTACGCCACTTCAATACCAATCTACTCAACAACTTCCTGCGTATCTCCATCGGCACCGACGATGAGATGGATAGCTTCATTGAAGCCCTAGAGTCACTCTCCGGTTAATGGATTATCCAGCTCTCTGAACGCTTAAATGCAAAAACCCAGCCATATGGCTGGGTTTTTATTTCACTTGATCTTTTCGGCAATTTTCTTCGGCGCAACAAAAAACCCAGCCTGGTAGCTGGGTTCTCTGCGGTATAAGTGCCTGACGATGACCTACTCTCGCATGGGGAGACCCCACACTACCATCGGCGCTAAGCGGTTTCACTGCTGAGTTCGGCATGGGATCAGGTGGTTCACGCTCGCTATGGTCGTCAGGCGTAACGGGTAATGCAT
>NZ_JBSXNH010000038.1:0-3453 GCF_056857535.1 Vreelandella sp. L-25 | reverse complement strand
GCAAGGCTGCTTGCTCAGGCGTGGGATAGAAGCGGTATTGGTAGGCGCGTTCGGCTTTCATTCTTTACACTTTAGACGAAATATTGTAAGGATGCAAAACACAAGGCGTCCTGGCGGACGCCGCGCTATCCATCCTCGCACCAAAAGTACGAGGTTTTCCGCGCTAACTGATAAAAGTATCACCATCCGCTACAACAATGCCAATTTTTATTAGCCAAGTCGGTGAAACTTACTAACGTGAAACAGAGAACTATAACAGCGGCAATACTTCCTTTTCCTGCAAAATGGTGGTCTTACCTGGGGAAGATGCTAACGGTGCCAAAAGTTTGCCCAACGCATCGCCTATCGATTACAAGAGCAACCCATGACGTGGCACGAAGACCGGCCCATTTATGTGACGGTCTCAATTGGAGTTGCCTGCCTCAACGACGGCGGCTTTGCCAACAGCACCGAGCTCATCAATGCCGCCGACAAAAGCATGTACTTTATTAAACACAGCGGCCGCTGCGGTATTGCCGTATACGGGCACTAACCTAGCCGTTTAATGATTGCCCCCGCACTCAGCGGGGGCCTTACTCACAGCTGATCGAGCGACTGTCAGCAGCGCAAATTAAACGCTACTCATATACCTCAGCTTCAGACAGCTGACTACCCGCCTGATCTTTTTCCGACAGCGCAATCTCTACCGGCAGCGAGGGCCACTCAATGGCAAGCTCCGGGTCATCGAAACGGATGCAGCGCTCTGATTCAGGGTGGTAGTAATCAGTGGTTTTGTACAAGAAATCAGCGGTTTCTGACAGCACCACAAACGCATGACCAAAGCCTTCCGGCACCCACAGTTGGCGATTATTGTCAGCAGACAGCTCAACGCCTACCCACTGCCCAAAATGCGCCGAATGGCGGCGCAGGTCTACCGCCACATCCCACACGCTGCCCTGGGTAACGCGCACCAGCTTACCTTGCGGCTGCTCAAGCTGGTAATGGATGCCACGTAGCACCCCCTGGCGAGAGCGGGAGTGGTTATCCTGCACAAACTCGCGCTTGCACCCGGTCGCCTCTTCAAACGCTTTTTGATTAAAGCTTTCCATAAAAAAGCCGCGGGCATCGCCAAATACCTTAGGGGAAAGAATGAACACCCCTGGTAGAGACGTTTCTTCAACCTGCATTAGTGGCCACCTTTAGCATCTAAACGGTTTAACAAATACTGACCATAGCCGGTTTTTGCCAGTGCCGTGGCGCTTTCACGTAGCGACTCATCGCTTAGCCAGCCCTGCTGCCAGGCAACCTCTTCCAGGCAAGCCACTTTCAGCCCTTGGCGATGCTCAATGGTTTGCACGTACTGGCTCGCCTCTAACAGGCTATCGTGGGTTCCAGTATCCAACCAGGCAAAACCACGGCCCAAGCGCTCAACGCGCAGGTCGCCACGCTCTAGGTAGGCATTGTTCACGCTAGTAATTTCCAACTCGCCGCGTTCGGAAGGCGTAACCTGCTTGGCGATCTCGACCACATCGTTATCGTAAAAATAGAGCCCGGTAACTGCATAAGGCGACTTCGGCTTGGCGGGTTTCTCCTCAATAGAGACCGCTTTACCCTCAGCATCAAACTCCACCACCCCGAAGCGCTCCGGATCCTTAACTAAATAACCAAACACCGTTGCACCGCTAGCCTGTGCAGAAGCGCGCTTTAGCTGCTCGGAAAAGTGCTGGCCGTGGAAAATATTGTCGCCCAGCACCAAGCACACCGGCGCATCGCCAATAAACTCTTCGCCAATAATAAACGCCTGCGCCAAGCCATCTGGGCTAGGCTGCACTGCGTACTCAAAGCGCACACCGAAAGAGTCACCATTGCCCAACAGGTTTTCATACTGAGGCAAATCTTCCGGGGTAGAGATAATCAAAATCTCGCGGATGCCAGCCAGCATTAACACCGAAATCGGATAATAGATCATCGGCTTGTCGTAAATCGGCAGCAGCTGCTTTGAAACACCGCGCGTGATGGGGTGCAGGCGCGTACCGCTGCCACCTGCCAAGATAATGCCTTTACGTTGCATCGTATTGCTCCTTGCTCGTTACCCGCAGAACTAACGCGAGCTTGCTATTTCTTCCACGGTAAGCGCCAGCTGACTTTGCCAGCTGGGCAACTGGATGCTCAACGCTTGTTCGATTTTATCAACGCCCAGCCGAGAGTTAAGCGGGCGAACCGCTGGCGTAGGGTAATCGCTTGTTGGTATGGCTGAAACACCCTCAGGAGTAATCTCCAACGGTAGCCCAAGGTTGCTGGCTAACTGGAAAATCTCGCAGGCAAAGCCATGCCAGCTTGTCGCCCCTTTAGGGGCTAAATGATACACGCCGCTCTCGATACCCGATGCCGTGACTGTTTGTAGCTGAGTACCGTGTAGCTTAGTAAGCGCTTGCTGTGTGACTAACGCAATCAGCCGCGCAGGCGTTGGCGCACCAATTTGGTCACTTACAACGCTTAAGGCGCTACGCTCAGCTCCTAAACGCAGCATGGTTGATAAAAAACTCTTACCATGGGCGCTGTACACCCAGCTAGTGCGGAAAATCAGGTGCTGGCAGCCACTCTTAGCGACCGCTTCATCGCCTGCTAGCTTGGTAGCCCCATAGGCATTGCATGGCCCCATGGCATCGCCTTCCTGCCAGGGAGTATCACCCTCACCGCTGTAAACGTAATCCGATGAGTAATGCACTAACCAAGCACCCCGCTGCTGGCAATAAGCCGCCAACTGCGCGGGCAGCTCTGCGTTCAACCGTGTTGCCGCCTCAAGGTCTGTTTCAGCGTTATCGACCGCCGTATAGGCAGCAGCATTCACAACAAGGTCAGGTTGGTGTTGTGCCAAAAACGCATCCACGGCGTCAGCATCCAACAGATCCAAGGCCGCCCGGCTAGGCGCCAGAATCTCACCAAGCGTAGCCAACTGACGGCGTAGCTCAAAGCCAACCTGGCCACTGCCGCCGGTGATCAGAACCTTCATAACCCATTCCTTTGTGAAACACTTGAATTCATCATGATACCAACCTGAGTACTACGTCAGTGGTAAGCAGCGTTATCTCGCAACCATTTGGGCTTACAGCCTGCGTAGACTAAGGGGTGCTTTCAGCACCCATCGCGCGCTGAAGCGCCCTCCTACGGCAAGGCTTGCAACTCGGCTGAATACAGCACCGGTGGGAGGCAGCTTTAGCTCGCGACCGTTTGGGCTTACAGCCTGCGTAGACTAAGGGGTGCTTTCAGCACCCATCGCGCGCTGAAGCGCCCTCCTACGGCAAGGCTTGCAACCCGGCTGAATACAGCACCTGTGGGAAATGGGATGGACCCGTCCTTCTGTGCCAAGATGAAGAAGCACTTCATCTAACGTGCGCAGGGCACTGACGGCATCTTGAAAGAGGATCCATCCATGAACAACATTAGCATTGTGGGTATTGATCTTGCCAAGCA
>NZ_JBSXNH010000037.1:0-4011 GCF_056857535.1 Vreelandella sp. L-25 | reverse complement strand
GCCGGTTTTTACGTCATCTTTATTGGGCAGGCCCAAGTGCTCTTTCGGCGTCACGTAGCAGAGCATGGCGCAGCCAAACCAGCCAATCATCGCCGCCCCAATGCCAGAGGTAATGTGGTCGTAGCCGGGGGCGATATCCGTCACCAGCGGCCCAAGCGTATAGAAGGGCGCTTCGTCGCAGTACTCCAGCTGCTTGTCCATGTTCTCTTTCACCAGGTGCATGGGCACGTGGCCGGGGCCTTCGATCATCACCTGCACATCGTGCTTCCAGGCAATGTGGGTGAGTTCGCCGAGGGTTTTCAGCTCCGCCATTTGCGCTTCATCGTTGGCATCGGCAATCGAACCGGGGCGCAGGCCGTCGCCGAGGGAGAACGCCACGTCGTACTGCTTGCAGATCTCGCAGATCTCCTCGAAGTGGGTGTAAAGGAAGCTCTCCTGGTGATGGTACAAACACCATTATTCCAAAAACATTGACTAGTTTCGCTTTTATAGTACGAATGGGCACAGTTTTTGCTACCTTCCTTACCTAGCGAAATGTCTCTGCCAGTTCATCCATCGCCCATGCTTCCCATCAACGTTTCCTGATTTTCGTTTAGGTCTTGACTCTCAGGATATTGGCATCTAGGTTTTAGACAGACCTGTCTGTACGGAGGTGTTTAATAGTGACGCATAATCCATCTTCACTCTCACGGCCTAGCGAACGCATTATTGAGGCTGCCAGTCGTTTGTTTTTTCGCCAAGGTTACTGTTCTACGGGAATTAATCAGATTATCAGCGAGTCGGGGGTTGCTAAGGCCAGTTTTTATACGCATTTCCCTAGCAAAGAGGCCCTTGCCATGGCTTGGCTTAGGCAGCGCGAAGAACGCTGGATTGAACAGCTAACTGAGCGAATTTCTCAGCATCAACTAACTGAGAAGCGGGTTTCCGCTATGTACACCATGTGGTACGACCAGATTCGCGAAGAAGGCTACCGTGGTTGTGGCTTTATTAATATGGCTGGGGAATTCAGCGATGAAAAGAGTCCGGTTAGGGCTCTCGTGCGTGATCACAAAGAGCGTGTAAGACAAGTTGTCGCCAATAATGTGCTGAATGAATATCGGCCCATGATGGAGCCCGAGGTATTTGACGAGTTGGTGAATACTATTTACTCACTTTTTGACGGTGCCATTATTCAAGCGCAAAACTTTATGCAGGATTGGCCGATTGACTCTGCAATGAAGACGTCTATGAAAACTCTTTCTCATTATCGTAGTGGAGCAGTCCTATGAATGGTACAGAATATGAAGATAACCTGGAGGTTATTGTTCGAGATTCTCTGGGTTGTTTTACTCCCTTATCTGCTGATCAGATTGATACTGTTAGTAATGCTAGCAAATACTCAATATCAGAGAATGACAGAGATGCAGGTAGCTCATCTCTAGAAGATGTCTTTGGGTATATGGCAGCACTCAATAAAATGGCTGTAAGTGGCAACGGGATATGTGCTGATCGTTCCGGAAATGCTTCCCTTCATGATAGCTTAATAAGTACAGCTGATTACATTTCTCATAAAGTCAATGGCGCTTCTCTCATAAAGTCAATGGCGCTTCGGTGCGCTACATTGAAATTGGTCCTGAGCCCTATAAAACAGAGCTTATAATAAAAAGATTAATTGGAAATGGTGTGGATTTAACAAGCTATATTGGTTTGGATATTAATCCAGAGTCAGAGAAAGCCATGCGTTTGGCGTTGGAACCGGTTGTCGGTAAACAACGGTTTAGTTATAAAATTAACGATTACAACGAATTGCAGTCTTCCAGTTTCGGCTTTCATGACGGTATTACAGTAGTTACTATGATGGGATTTCAAGAAGGAAATGAACTGCCCAGGAAAATGTTGAGGATACTTAAAAAGTTAACTAGCAAAGGTGATTTGCTGCTTTCCGAGATGCAGCTTTCTAGTTTGGCTGGCTGGAAACCAATAATTGATTTTTATAGCTTACAACCAATGAAACAATTTTCCCAAAAAATCTGCGAACGGGCTCAGCTTAAGCCAGCAGGTCAACATAGGATTTTCCTGACACCAATTGAGACTGAGCTAGGTCCAGTAATGACTGCAGCCACAGTCATACCGTATAAGCTATTTGATCATCATCGTTACCTGCTTACAAACTGTTGCCTTAAATATACTAAGGATCAGTTTCGCGCTGCACGCCAAAAAGAAAATGATTTTCAAATAGTTAAGGAGTTTTTTAGCGGCGATCAAACTGTCGCTTATCAATTAACACTGCGGAATTGAAAGGCCTGAAATATGGTTCTCTCCAGCTTACTAGTGCGTAACTCTGCCTTCAATATTGTCGGCGCGGGCTTGTTAATTGTGGCATCTACCTACGGGTTGTCGCGCTATACCTATGGCTTGTTCGTGCCCGCTATCAGGGATGATTTCAATTTAAGCCAAACGGCCGTCGGTGCGATTGGCAGTGCCTCCTATCTGGGGTATCTGCTGGCCACGTTGGTGAGTCCGCTGCTGGTTCGCCATTTTAATCCGCGTATGCCGATTATATTGGGTGGCATGACCGCAACGCTGGGCATGCTGTTGGTCGCGCTGGCGGGTAACCCGGTATGGTTAGCATTGGGGGTGACGCTTGCCGGTTGTAGTCCAGGCCTGGCGTATCCACCGCTTTCTGATGCTATCAAGCAACTCTGTCTCGCTGAAAAGCAAAGCCGCTATTACGCCATTATAAATTCCGGCACCAGTTTTGGGGTGATGGTTTCTGGCCCATTGGCCCTTATTGCGGGCCCTCAATGGCAACTGGCTTGGTTGTGCTTTGCATTTATCGCGCTGATCGCCACGCTGTGGAATTTTTTTATAATGCCGGGCAATGCGCCTAATCATGAGCTCTCAAACAGAGTGAAACCGGGCGCCTCCCAGGAGCCTATGTTTACCCTTGTGAGACGCAAGTTGAAAGATAGTTCGGTGCGTCGCCTACTGCTGGGTGCGCTTCTATTCGGGCTGGTAACCTCAATCTATTGGACGTTCTCTGTTGAGTTGATCGCGGGAGAAAAAAGCCTTTCTGATACAGGTAGGGTGATATTCTGGATTGTCGTGGGCATTGCCGGCGTGGCGGGCGGCTTGGCCGGAGAACTGGTGACTCACTTTGGACTGACCAAGGCATTGAAGTGGGCGACGCTGGCCATAGCTGCCTCGATAGCTTTACTCACCATTGCGAGTGACGGGATACTGATGCTAACGCTATCGGCGGTTTTGTTTGGCGCTACGTTTATTCTTATTACGGCGTTATACGGTATTTGGAGTGTCAGTTGCTTTCCAGAAGCTCCGTCCACTGGCTTTGGTCTAACCTTCTTTCTTATTTCTGCAGGTCAACTGATATCGCCCACCCTTGCCGGGCTTGGTGCCGAGATTTGGCAATTGACAGCGGTGTTTCAGGTCACCGCGATACTCTGTTTAGGTATCTTGTGGCTACTCCCGACCCAGGACGTATGGAGTATGTGACCAATAGCCTAATCCCGTTACCCCAGCACCCCGTCTTCTCGACGGGGTGCTGTTTTGATAGCGTGAGGTGAAGTTTAAACTTCCTGATACAGCCCGCTGCCTTTCTGGCGAAACTTCTCCGCCTGCTCCTCCATACCCTTCATTACCGCTTCCTGATCGCCGTTGAGGCCGTGCTCATTGGCGTAGTCACGTACTTCCTGGCTGATCTTCATGGAGCAGAACTTCGGCCCGCACATGGAGCAGAAGTGGGCTACCTTGGCGGAGTCTTTGGGTAGGGTTTCGTCGTGGTATTCACGGGCGGTGTCCGGGTCTAGCCCCAGGTTGAACTGGTCTTCCCAGCGGAACTCGAAGCGCGCTTTAGAGAGCGCGTTATCACGCCGCTGCGCCGCCGGATGGCCCTTGGCCAAATCCGCCGCGTGGGCGGCAATCTTGTAGGTGATGATGCCGGTTTTTACGTCATCTTTATTGGGCAGGCCCAAGTGCTCTTTCGGCGTCACGTAGCAGAGCATGGCGCAGCCA
>NZ_JBSXNH010000036.1:0-72172 GCF_056857535.1 Vreelandella sp. L-25 | reverse complement strand
GGTTATTGGATCTGACCAGGGTCAGAACCGGCATCACTGTCCCCGAATTCGGGGTAAGTTAATGGCATGAGCCGTATACGTGGTCCGTATGTACGGTTCTGTGAGAGGGATGAGGCGGAGACGCCTCACCCTACTCGCTGTCTGGCGGTTGGCGTGCGCTGCTTACTGTTTGGGCAGGTGTGCCTCGAAGGCGCTCAGTAGTCCACGGAGTAGCGATAATTCCTTGCGGCTTGGCTGGGCACGTGAGAACAGTGCCTGCAACTGCTCTTCGGTGCGTGCGTGGGGCTGGGTCAAAAAACCGCTCTCGTGCATGAGCCGACCCAGGTGCTCCTGGAAGTAGCCAAACTGTTCGCGACTGGGCGGCGCCGCTTCCAGGGGCCGTTGATAGACGAAATCACTGTCGTCGCGCCGTCGCCAGGCGCGATGCACTTCATAGGCAAGAATCTGCACGGCTTGCGAGAGATTCAAAATGCCGTAATCCGGATTGGCCGGTATGCTGACCTGGTGGGTGCAGCAGCGGATCTCGTCATTGGTCAGGCCGGAACGCTCGCGGCCAAACACCAGCGCCACGGGGGCTTGATGGGCATTGACGATGACCTGGTGTGCCATGTCGTCCGGTTCGTCGAAGTGGGGGAGCGGCATGCTGCGTAATCGGGCACTGGCCCCGACCACTTGAACGCAGTCCTGCAGGGCGTCTTCCAGGGTGCTGACGCAGCGTGCGTTGTCCAGCACATCGGTAGCGCCCGCCGCCAGTCGAGTGGCCTCTTCGTCAGGAAAAGCACGTGGGTTGACCAGCACCAGCTGGGTCAGGCCCATGGTTTTCATGGCGCGGGCGGTGGCGCCAATATTGCCGGGATGAAAGGTGTGTACCAGCACGATACGAATATTGGAAAGCACGGGACGTCGAACCTGAAAGCTGCCAAGAAGAAAGGGGATGGTAACACGCAAAGAACCCCGCCGAAGCGGGGTTCTGAAGGACGTTTTACGTCAGAGCGAGGTGGTGGGGCTCACATCATTCCGCCCATGCCACCCATTCCGCCCATGCCACTCATGTCCGGGGCAGCTTCTTTCTCTTCCGGGTCGTCGGCGATCATGCACTCGGTGGTGATCATCAGGCCAGCAACGGAACCAGCAGACTGCAACGCAGTGCGGGTTACTTTTGCCGGGTCGAGAACACCCATTTCGAACAGGTCGCCGTACTCGCTGGTTTGCGCGTTGTAACCGAAGTTGCCTTCACCATCTTTGACGCGATTGATGACCACAGCGGCTTCTTCGCCCGCGTTGGTGACGATCTGACGCAGCGGTGCCTGCATGGCACGCAGCGCCATGTTGATACCGTGGTTCTGATCTTCGTTGTCACCGGTCAGGCCCTGTACTTTGGCCATCACGCGAACCAGGGCAGTACCACCGCCAGGTACGACGCCTTCTTCTACGGCAGCGCGAGTCGAGTGCAGCGCATCTTCGACGCGTGCTTTCTTCTCTTTCATTTCGACTTCGGTCGCCGCACCGACGCGGATAACGGCAACGCCGCCTGCCAGTTTGGCAACGCGCTCTTGCAGCTTCTCTTTGTCGTAGTCAGAGGACGTTTCTTCGATTTGCGCGCGGATTTGGTTAACACGCGCTTCGATGTCGTCCTCGGCACCTGCGCCATCGATGATGGTGGTGTTCTCTTTGGACATGGTCATGCGCTTGGCAGTACCCAGGTGATCCAGGTTTGCCTGCTCAAGGGTCAGACCTACTTCTTCGGAGATCACGGTGCCGTTCGTCAGGATAGCGATATCCTGCAGCATGGCTTTGCGACGGTCGCCGAAGCCAGGTGCTTTGGCAGCCGCGACTTTCACGATGCCACGCATGTTGTTCACGACCAGCGTTGCCAGCGCTTCGCCTTCGATATCTTCGGCGATGATGGCCAGCGGCTTGCCTTGCTTGGCAACAGCTTCCAGCACCGGCAGCAGCTCGCGGATGTTGGAGATTTTCTTGTCGACGAGCAGGATGTATGGGTCTTCCAGCTCAACCGTCATGGTGTCTTGGTTGGTGACGAAGTAGGGCGAGAGGTAGCCACGGTCGAACTGCATGCCTTCGACGACTTCCAGCTCGTCTTCGAAGCCGCGACCTTCGTCAACGGTGATGACGCCTTCTTTACCTACTTTCTCCATCGCTTCGGCAATGATCTCGCCAATGCGCTTGTCGCCGTTGGCAGAGATGGTGCCTACCTGGGCAATGGATTTGGTGTCGGTGCAGGGTACAGACATTGCCTGGATCTCTTTCACCGCCGCAGCGACCGCTTGGTCGATGCCGCGCTTAAGATCCATCGGGTTCATACCGGCAGTAACGCCTTTCAGGCCTTCCGCGACAATCGCTTGAGCCAGAACGGTGGCGGTGGTGGTGCCGTCACCCGCAGCGTCAGAAGTTTTTGAAGCAACTTCTTTTACCATCTGGGCGCCCATGTTTTCGAACTTGTCTTTCAGTTCGATCTCTTTGGCAACCGATACACCATCTTTGGTCACAGTCGGTGCGCCAAACGACTTGTCCAGCACTACGTTGCGGCCTTTCGGGCCCAGCGTAACTTTTACGGCGTTTGCCAGAATGTCGACGCCGCGCGCCATGCGTTTACGAGCATCATCAGAAAACTTAACTTGCTTAGCTGCCATGTTCGTTACTTCCTAAATATTGAAATAGAAAAGTGAAAGTAAGTAGCCGATGCGGATTAGCCTTCAACGACGGCCAGGATATCGGCTTCGCTCATGATCAGAACTTCTTCGCCGTTGATTTTTTGCTTTTCAACGCCGTAGCCGTCTTTGAAAATCACCGTATCGCCAACTTTTACATCCAGCGGGCGCACGTCGCCGTTGTCGAGAATGCGGCCATTGCCAACAGCCAGGATTTCGCCACGCGTGGGTTTTTCCTGTGCATTACCCGGTAGCACGATGCCGCCAGCGGTTTTCTGCTCTTCTTCCACGCGACGGATCACAACGCGATCGTGCAAAGGACGGATATTCATGCTCACGTTCTCCTGAGGTTCGTCAAAGCCCAAAAAGGGCAGTTAGCTTAAAGTGATTTCCGTGGGCTAAGCCCTCGGAAAGTGAAGGCACGTTGCCTTCATGTTTATGGCGAAAGCGTAGCTTTCACCGAACCTGTGTGCTGACTCAAAAATGGGGGCTAGCCAACACCTTTCAAGGGGTGGATAAGAAAAAAATTACACAATAGCGGTTTGCAAAGGCGATAAGCACTTAGCGCCGGCGGGGTGTATCGTCGCCGCTAATAAACTCTCCCTCAATTGGGCCGTTTTGCGTGTTGGAATAGTCGCGCTGAGTGTTCTGCTCCCAGCCTGAAGAGCCGCTCTGGTAAGTGTGTTGCTTGGCTGTTGCGGTTTTGAGCCCCGCCCAGGTCAGCGCTTTCATCAGCAACTGGCGCGCATTGGGTATGAGGCAGGCAATGCCCAGTGCATCCGATAGAAACCCCGGGGCGAGCAAAAGCGCCCCACCAAAGATTAGCGCAGCTCCAGTAAGCAGCTCTTGGGAAGGTATTTCACCCATCTGCATGCGCTGGCGTGCGCGGGCAAAAGTAGAAACGCCTTCCTTGCGAATGAGGTAAAGCCCGATAAAGCCTGTGCCTAGCACTAATAAAAGCGTGGTTAGCAGGCCTATTTGGCCGCCGATGGTAAAAAGCAGCACAAAGTCCAGTAGAGTGAACAGCGAAATAAAGAGAAGAATAGGCATGGACGACTCCAAAACAGGCGTAATCGTTGAATATGGTGACAGAAATATAAAAAACAAGCAGCAAGTGTGGTTTGGCAAGCCAAAGGCTGCTCGATATTTTAAACTGGCTCTTATATGCTGCGGTGCACAAATGTGGGTGAGAGAGTGCGTGTTGTTGGTACTCGCTAGCTGTCAGCACGCTTGCTTAAGGAGAAAGAGATGCAATTAGATAAAAAAGTGGTGGCGATTACCGGTGGTGCCCGTGGATTAGGGTTTGCCATTGCCAAGCGGTTAGGCAAGCGGGGTGCTCAGATTGCCCTCGTTGATATGAGTGCAGAGGCTTTAGATGGCGCGGTCTCTGCGCTTGGTTCTGAGGGCGTATCTGCCCATGCATTTGTTGCTAATGTGGCAGACGAGCAATCGGTTCAGCATGTCTTCGCTGATATCGCCCAGCGCTTGGGGCCTGTCAGTGGCTGTGTGAATAATGCAGGCATTACTGACGATGGGATGTTGATTAAAGCGAAAGGTGGCGTTGTAGAAAAGCGCATGTCGCTCGCTTCATGGCAGCGTGTGCTGGACGTTAACCTAACAGGTGTATTCCTATGTGGGCGTGAAGCGGCGACGCACATGGTCGAGGCTGGGCACGAAGGCGTTATCGTCAATATTTCTAGTATTTCCCGTGCGGGTAATATGGGGCAAAGTAACTACGCAGCGGCAAAGGCGGGGGTACATGCGCTAACGGTGACATGGGGGAAAGAGCTGGCGCGCTATGGAATTCGCACCGGTACAGTGGCGCCAGGGTTTATCGAGACTGAGATGACTGCCTCAATGCGCCCAGACATGCTGGAAAGAATTGCCGCCAGCGTTCCATTAAAGCATTTAGGTGAGCCTGACCATATTGCTCAAAGCGTGGCGTTTGTGTTTGATAACGACTACTTCACTGCACGTATTATTGAATGCGACGGTGGTTTGCGGCTTTAACCAAAAAGCGATGAGCATTGGCCATATAGTGCGCTGATGCTCATCGGCTAGGGGGTTGTGTTAAGCAGCGCTAAAACTCAAAGTAGTCCCGCTGAATTGCCCGCTGAAAGTACATTTCTAGGCGTACGGTCATTGCCCAGCGCGGGTCGTAGCTATCTTCACGCTGGAAATGCAGTTCAGGAATCACATCGCCAAACAGAATCCCTTTATGAAGATCGCGACGGTAGCGCGTCTGTAGGTAGTAATTGGTCATGCGCGGGTTAGAAGCGCTTTCACCAATCGCAATGGCAGAGTAGCGCATGGCGCTGCGGTCATTTGGTCGCTGATTCAGCTCAGCCACTTCGCTATATTCTAAGGTGTCTTCTTCTTCGCGCCATTGAACCGTGGTAATGAAGCGTAGATGGCGATTTTCCGATAGCGGTCGGCCCATGTCCCAAGTAGTACGCGCTGAGTAACCATCATTATTAAACCAGGATACTCGGTTGAAAGACTCTAACTGCCAGGGGCCGTCGCCAATATCCCAAAGCCGCTCACTGGTAAAGCGTACGTAAGGGTCCAGAGGCATGCGAAGGCGAATACCCGCGCCAATTCGGTTGCTCCAGTTTTCGCGCTTATCACGGCTCTCTAGCCAGTCCAGGCCAAAGGTGGAGGTGCTGCGGTCACGCTGGTCGTTATAGAGGCGGCCGGAGCCTTGATCTGTCAACGTGCCTTGTGATTCTTCGGGGTCGCTTTCAATGACTAGGCGTAGACGCTCTTCTGTCGTAGGCAAGTCGATCCGGTAGCGGACACTAATATCGCCGCTAGTGCCATCACCTTCCATCCAATCAATTTCCTGGCCAAGGCGCAGATAGGATTCATTATTGACGGTTGCGGACTCGCCGCCCCCAAAAAATGCATCAATGTTGCGAGAGGTATTGTCGACCCAGTTGCCAACGTTGGCTCGAAATGGCTCAACGCGCTCCTCTGCCCAGTCAGGTAAATCGCTATCTTCCTCAGCAGCATGACTTTGAAACGAGAGGACGGTAAGTGTGCCAAGGCAAATAAACGCAATGACGGGTTTCATAGGTCTGTCCCAAAAATTTTAATTATGCGCACTGCATTATTGTGCTTTATGCATTTCGATATCTTTGGTCCATTTCAAAACGCGTTTGCGATCTCTTCGGCTATTCATGCGCTCTGTATCGACTTTTAATGGCAGCACAGCGCGTCGTCGCTAACGTAGCGTAAAAATAGGCGCTCGTCAGCTAGTTAGAGCAGTTTGAGGGAGTTTGGAAACAAAAAAATTCGGTTAGCATGAAGCTACCGAATTATTTGAAATGATACGCTTTAAATTGGTGCGGATGGGGAGACTCGAACTCCCACACCTTGCGGCACTAGAACCTAAATCTAGCGTGTCTACCAATTCCACCACATCCGCAGAAGACGAGGCGCATATTATCAACATTTGCGCTAATGTCAAATCTTGCAGCGCTATTTTTTAACATGAGGGTAAAGGGGGACGTGAAGCGGTGAAGAAATGGATCGCGACCATTAACCAGTTGCTCAAGCAGGGGCTGCCCGGCTACTGTGCATTTTGCCTTGCTGGGCGCTCATCAAGTGCAGGGTGGTGCGATGAATGCTTTGCATTGCTCCCCTGGAATCTTCATAGCTGCGAGCAGTGTGCCGAGCCGCTGGCAGGGGTGGCTGGTAAACGGTGTAGTCACTGTCTGACGGAGCCGCCTAGCTTTACCACCACGACAGTGCCGCTTTGCTACCAAGATACGATAACTTCCTTGGTGCACGACTTTAAGTTTCATGGCTCCCCGCGTGCGGGAATGCTGCTAGTTGAGTTGATGTTATCCCGGTGCCCCAGCCAGATGGCCAGCGCATTGCTCCCTGTACCTATGTATCCTGGGCGTGCCAAAGAGCGCGGATTCAATCAGGCACAGTGGCTGGCTGAACGGCTAGGCGACCGGTTGGATCTACCGGTGATGCAGGCGCATTGTATTAAGCGTTTGCCTTCTCAGCGCTTTTTAAACCGCCGGGAGCGACAGCAAAACTTAGCAGGTGCATTTATGGTGGACACTGAGATGCCCGCGCATGTGACTATTATCGATGATGTAGTAACAACCGGTGCCACTGGCCATGCGTTAGCGACCGTACTGCTGGAACAGGGTGCCAAGCGCGTTGATATTTGGGCCGCTGCCCGTACACCGCTGCAGAAGAGTTGATAAACTAGGCAGCCCATCCAAGGAGTCATCTATGTCGCATCCGTTTAGCGCGCTTTCGCCTGATCTGGTTATGTCAGCCGTTGAGTCGATAGGTATTTGGCCTGCTGGCGAACCGTTTGCTCTCAATAGCTATGAGAATCGTGTGCTGATGTTTCGTGATGACGACGGTGGCCGCTGGATCGTGAAATTCTATCGGCCAAACCGCTGGTCAAATGAGGCTATTCAGGAAGAGCATGATTTTTTAACCGAGTTAACGCAGGCGGGCGTTTCGGTGGTGGCGCCGTGGCGCAATGGCCAAGATGTATCGTTGCATGAGTATCAGCAGTTTCGCTTTGCCTTATTCCCACAGTGCATAGGCCAAGCGCCCGAGTTAGATAACCCTGCCCATCTATTTGCCTTAGGTGAGGTGCTGGGTCAACTTCATGAAGTGGCTGCTAAAAAGCCGTTTCAGCATCGCGGAACGCTATTGCTCAGTGAAGGGGTGACCGAGGCCGAGCAGCGCGTAGTGACAAGCCCTTGGCTTAATAATCATCAAACCCGCGCCTATCAAAACGCAGTCGATAAGATTCGCCGCCAACTTGAGACAGTACATATCCCTTCTGCAAGCATGATACGTACCCATGGAGACTGCCATTTAGGCAATATACTTGGTCGCGATGAGACATTTACGCTTGTCGATTTTGATGATTGCCTGATGGCGCCCGCCATCCAAGATATATGGATGCTGCTGCCCATGGAAAATCCGCAGCTATGGCGGGCGCAACTCAGTGAGATGATAGAAGGCTATGAAGAGACAAGTCCGTTTCCCCATCAGCAAATGTCGCTTATTGAGCCATTGCGTGCTTACCGCTTAATACGTCACGCGGCGTGGCTGGTAACTCGGTGGGATGATCCTGCCTTTCCTCGGGCATTTCCCTGGCTGGCAGAAAGTGGCTATTGGGATCAGCATATTCGCCAGCTTGAGCAGCAACTACTGCACCTGGATAAGCCATTATGGTTGGCCTAATGCATCGGCTGGATTAGTTTTATCTTGTACCTTTAAAGGCGACCCTTAGTGAGATGCTCGCGAAGGGCCGCCTGGGTCTTGCAGGTTGACTACTCAGGCTGCTCTATCGGGGCTGGGTTTTCTACGCTTTGGTCAGGGTCTGGACGCTCACCAGGAATAGGGTTGCCGACACCTTCCCCATTAGCTTGGCGACGGATGGCATTAATGTCAGCCGAGGGATTGTCTTGAGCATCAATACGGACGCTTTGATCTAATGCCAAGACGAAGGGTTGTCCAGGAGTTAATGAACAGGAGCCGTCGTCGCAGGCAAGACCATACTGGCCATCTTCTGCATAGGCGCTGGCTGAAAAAGTGCCTGAGTAGATGGCGCTTTCTGAATCGTGGGCTTCAATGCAGGTTGCATCTTGGGTAGTAATACGGACGCGATCACCGTTTAATTGCGCATTGGCTACTAACAAGCAGTATTCAGGCAGTGAATGGGTGGTGCCGCTTGCTTGTTTTGGATGCAGCAGAATATCGCTGTAACGTTTTTCGCTGCTATCAAACTTCAAAGCTTCAACGACTTCAACGCCTACTTTCGCGCCGCTGGGAAGTTCCAGCGCCGACTCTTCTGCGTGCAAAGGTGATACAAAGAAAGGACCCAGCAGGGCAGTTAGCCAAAAGGGCGATGATTTAAATGACATGGCATACTCTCAACAGTGGCCCCTGCACTATTAGCAGGAAAATTGTGCTCTTATCATAGCACAGCTCAATTAGTGCCGAAGGGGGGTGCGTGTCACTCTGCCACAGCCTGCATAGGTGCGTTAAAATAGATTAATCTACTGTTAGTATTGTACATAAATTGATTGATATGTATTTTTTGTACAGGATAAAGGGTTCAGCTAGCACTCGCAAGGTAAGGCAGCTAAACGGAAGAGACCGTAAGCTACTCAGTAGTTTGCCGATAATGGAAGCTCGCTGGCGCGATAACATTGCTGCAAGGCGATTAAGTGATAGCGAATAAGCACAGTTTTGATGAGGCCTACAATGACCGACGATCTCGCCCAACACTACCGTCAAATTATTTCCGCGCTCGGTGAAAACCCTGACCGTGAAGGGCTGCGAGATACACCAAAGCGCGCAGCTAAAGCCATGCAGTTTTTAAATGCTGGTTATCATCAATCATTAGAAGAAATAGTGAATGGGGCCGTTTTTGAGTCACAGACCGATGAGATGGTGCTGGTCAAAGATATCGAGCTCTACTCCATGTGTGAGCACCATTTACTGCCTTTTATCGGCAAATGCCATATCGCCTATCTGCCGAGTGGCAGGGTGCTGGGCCTTTCCAAATTTGCTCGTATCGTCGATATGTATGCACGTCGAATGCAAATCCAAGAGAATTTAACGCGTGAAATCGCCGAGGCGGTTCAGCAGGTTACTCAGGCAAGAGGGGTGGCTGTTGTGATTGAGGCCCGCCACCTCTGCATGATGATGCGCGGTGTGGAAAAGCAAAATTCCAGTATGACCTCATCGGTTATGTTGGGAGGTTTTCGCAGTAGCCAGGCAACGCGCCAAGAATTTTTAACGCTGATCAACTGACCTGAGTGAAACTCAGCAGGTTTCATGTCAAAGGCTTGGTTAAATGCCTCGTTTCGTCTTAGCATGAACAAGTAAATGAGCCTGCAAGGCCGTCATTTGGTCAGGAGTCTGTCATGGAAGCGCTGAAAGAAACACAGCTGTATTGCCCGTTTGCCTATATTGACGGCAGTTGGGTAGCCGCCGACAGCGGTGAGCAAATCAACGTTTTGAACCCAGCCACTGGTGAGTCGGTTGGTGAGATGCCACGCCTAGGTAAGGCGGAAACCGAACGTGCCATTGATGCTGCCGATGCGGCGCTGCCGTCATGGCGGGCGTTAACCGCTCAGGAACGGGCAGACTTATTGCTCAAGTGGCATGACCTAATGCTTGAACACAAGCATGACCTTGCTCTGCTGATGACCTATGAGCAGGGCAAGCCAGTAAGAGAAGCAGAAGGTGAAATTGCCTACGCCGCGAGCTTCTTACGCTGGTTTGCTGAAGAAGCTCGCCGTGTTTATGGTGAAACCATTCCTGCCGCCAATGCTAATCAGCGTATTGTGGTGACGAAACAGCCGGTAGGCGTTGTTGGCGCGATTACGCCGTGGAACTTTCCCGCTGCGATGATTACTCGTAAAGCAGGGGCGGCACTGGCTGCTGGCTGTACCATCGTGGTGAAGCCCGCCAGTCAAACGCCTTTTTCCGCCACTGCGCTGGCGTTACTCGCCGAACGTGCTGGCATTCCCCGTGGGGTTTTCAATGTGGTGCCAGGCAGTGCGTCTGACATCGCGAAAGCGCTTACAGAATCTCCCAAAGTCCGTAAGATCACCTTCACGGGCTCGACGGAGGTGGGGCGCACTCTGATGGCTCAGGCCGCTGAGCATATCCAGAAAATTTCTTTGGAACTGGGGGGCAATGCGCCGTTTATCGTTTTTGAAGATGCGGATTTAGACGCGGCTGTTGAAGGTGCCATGGCGGCTAAATTCCGTAACGCCGGGCAAACCTGTGTATGTACTAACCGCTTTCTGGTGCAGTCCAGCGTCATTAACGCGTTTTGTGAAAAGCTTGCCGTTGCAATGAACAGCGAGCTAAAGGTGGGGAATGGAACAGAGCCAAATATTAATATTGGCCCGCTTATTGACGAGAATGCTGTTAAGAAAGTCAGTGAGCACGTTCAAGATGCCATTGATAACGGTGCGGAGCTGCTTCTGGGTGGACACCCGCACCCCTTGGGTGGCAACTATTTCACACCAACGCTGATCAGCTTTGCTACCGATGCAATGAAAGTGGCCCACGAAGAGACGTTTGGCCCGCTGGCAGCCGTTTTCCCCTTTGATGACGAAGAGACCGCCATTGAGATGGCCAATGACACCCAGTACGGCTTGGCTTCTTACTTCTACTCTCGCGATTTGGCTCGCGTGTGGCGCGTAGCGGAGGCGTTGGAGTATGGCATGGTGGGCATTAACACCGGGCTTATTTCCAATGCGGCGGCACCCTTTGGCGGGGTGAAAGCGTCGGGTCTTGGCCGTGAAGGTGGCCATCAAGGCTTGGAAGAGTATCTGGAAACGAAATACCTGTGCATTGATCTTGGCAAGTAACACGTCCTAGACCGAAAAAGCCCTCACTTGAAGCAAGTGAGGGCTTTTTTTAATGCAGGAGGTTTATCCGCTGATTAGTGGCGGAAGTGGCGCATGCCGGTAAATACCATGGCCATGCCCGCTTCGTTAGCGGCATCAATCACTTCCTGGTCGCGCATGGAGCCGCCAGGCTGGATAACCGCCGTAATGCCCGCTGCTGCGGCGGCATCGATGCCGTCTCGGAAGGGGAAGAAGGCGTCAGAAGCCATCACTGAACCAGGAACGGAAAGCCCTTCATCTGCCGCTTTAATGCCGGCAATTTTAGCCGAGTAAACCCGGCTCATTTGGCCTGCGCCTACGCCAATCGTTTGGCCTGCTTTGGCGTAAACAATCGCATTGGATTTCACGAACTTTGCTACTCGCCATGCAAAGGCAAGGTCGCGCAGTTCTTCTTCAGACGGAGCGCGTTCGCTTACCACGGTAAGCTCATCTTCAGTGACCATGCCTTGATCACGATCTTGTACCAGCAGGCCGCCATTCACGCGTTTGAAGTCAAACGCAGGCTGCGCCGTACCGGGCCAATGAGCGCTTACGTCCAGTAGGCGCACGTTCTGCTTCTCGGCCACAATGGCGACTGCGTCGTCGCTGACCCCTGGAGCGATAATGACTTCGACAAACTGGCGGTCAATAATCGCGCGTGCAGTCTTGGCATCCAGCGGTACATTGAAGGCGATAATGCCGCCAAAGGCGCTGGTCGGGTCGGTCGCGAAAGCTTTCTCGTAAGCTTCCAGAGCCGTTGCGCCCACGGCAACGCCGCAAGGGTTGGCGTGCTTGACGATGACACAGGCGGTATTCTCAAAGGCTTTTACGCACTCAAACGCCGCGTCAGTGTCAGCCACGTTATTGAAAGAGAGCGGTTTGCCTTGAAGCGTTTTGGCCGTAGCAACGCTTGGCTCGCTGGCGGCGGGGTCCACATAGAAAGCCGCTTTCTGATGCGGGTTTTCACCGTAACGCATGTCCTGCTTTTTATGCAGCTGCAGGTTGAAGGTGCGGGCAAAGGTGGCGTCTTCGCTGGCTACCTGACGACCAAGATAGTCGGCGATGGCGCCGTCGTAACCAGCGGTATGCTCAAACGCTTTAACGGCTAGATCAAAACGGGTGGCGGCGCTCACTTGGCCAGAGTGGTTATTAAGTTCGCCCAGTACCCGGTCGTAGTCGCTGGCGTTAACCACAATCGTAGTATACGCGTGGTTTTTGGCGCAGGCACGTACCATGGTGGGGCCACCGATATCGATATTCTCGATGGCGTCTTCCAGCGTGCAGTCTGGCTTGGCGACCGTGTCGGCAAAGGGGTAAAGATTCACCACCACCATGTCGATTGGTGAGATGTCATTCTCCGCCATGACAGCGTCGTCCTGGCCGCGGCGTGCCAAAATGCCGCCGTGAATTTTTGGATGCAGCGTTTTAACGCGTCCATCCATAATCTCTGGAAAACCGGTGTGCTCAGATACTTCCTTAACCGCAATACTGTTCTCTTGCAGTAAGCGGAAGGTGCCGCCAGTGGATAGCAGCTCGACGCCATGTTCGGCGAGGCCGCGGGCAAACTCTACGATGCCAGTTTTATCGGATACGCTCAGCAGGGCGCGGCGAACGGGGGTAGCGGTACTATCGGCCATAAGGGTGCTCATCGTGTGCAGGTCGGAGTTTAAAACAACAACGCCCCTTTAAGGGGCGTCACTTTCAATTAATCCATACAGCTTAAGCTTTTTGCGCAGCGTGCCACGGTTTAAACCAAGCACATCCGCCGCGCGCGTTTGGTTGCCATCGGTGTGTTCCATTACACATGCCAACAGAGGAGCTTCCACCTCTGCCATCACCATGGCATACAAATCGGTAGTTTGGCTGCCATCGAGATGTTCGAAGTAGCGGCGCATTGCCATCTCAACCGCTTCTCTTAGCGGCTGTGGCTGGGCACTGTCGGAAGGGTCTGCTAGCGTGCCAGAGAGATGGGAGGAGCGTTCGCTGGAGAGCAGGTTGCGTTCAGTCATGCCGCATGGCTTCCTTTGGCTAGCAGACGCTGAGCGGCGTCGTGGGTCATGGCGTTATTAATCCAGTCAAACTGCGCTTCAGTCGAGGCAAGGGCATTAAACTGCTGCTTGAGCGCTCGCTGTTCAGCGTCTGAAAAGCGCTGGTCGTCATTGAGATACCAGCCGACATGTTTGCGTGCGATGCGTACGCCCATGGTGTCGCCATAGAACGCATGCAGTGCCTGCAGATGCTCAAGTAGTATCTGGCAGCGCTCTGTCAAACTGGGTGGTGCTAACCGTTCACCATGAGTTAAGTAGTGGGTGATCTGTTGAAAAATCCACGGATTTCCCTGAGCGCCTCGGCCTATCATTACGGCATCTGCGCCGGTATAGCGCAACACATAGGCAGCCTTTTCGGGCGACGTGATATCGCCGTTGGCAATCACCGGGATAGCAAGGTGTGACTTAACCTCAGCAATCGTGTCGTATTCAGCCTCACCAGTATAGCGCTGTTCTCGGTGACGGCCATGGACAGCCAGAGCCTGAATGCCTGCAGACTCTGCCAGTTTGGCAATGCGCAGTGCATTGTTCGACGCAGCGCACCAGCCGGTGCGTATCTTGAGCGTGACGGGAATATCCACTGCGCTCACTACGGCATCTAAAATCTCAGCAACTAGCGCTTCATCGCGCATTAGGGCAGAGCCCGCCGCCTTGTTGCAGACCTTTTTCGCTGGGCAGCCCATGTTGATGTCGATGATTTGCGCGCCAAGCTCAGCATTAAGCCGGGCGGCCTGGGCCAGCATCTCGGCATCGCCACCGGCAATTTGCACTACCCGGGGGGCGGGCTCGCCTTGATGATCCATGCGTAGCTGAGATTTACGGGTATGCCATAGCGAAGGGTCAGCGGTCACCATTTCACCCACTACCCAGCCCGCCCCTAGCCGACGGCAGAGCTGACGAAACGGGCGGTCGGTGACGCCCGCCATGGGGGCCAGCATTACCGGGTTAGGCAGTTGGTAAGGCCCAATCGCAGGTGGCGAAGTAATCATCAAGGTCATTGCGGTGCACTTTGGTAGGCATGAAATCGACGAGTAGGACGTTTCAAGGGGGCGTATGATACGCCTACTCGGCAAGGGATTGAAGGCCAATTCCGATTTTATGCGGGGCGGTGACCCGTCAAACGCACCCAGCCTTCGCGCACGGTGGGTTCATCCATATAAAGCCCTTGGGCTTCGTAGGCCTCCAGCACGTCTGAGGCTTGATTGGCCAGTATGCCGGATAGTGCAATGTGACCACCGGGCGCTACGTGGCCAGCAATCATGCTAGAAAGCTCGACCAGTGGTCCTGCCAGAATATTGGCCGTGACGATGGGGTAGGAGCCGCCTTTGAGTTGCTCAGGGTAGTAGAGCGCAAGCTGCGCCGCGCCAATAGCATTACGCTCCGCGTTTTCGCGGCTGGCTTGTAGCGCTTGTGGGTCAATATCCGTGCCGTCTGCATGGGTCGCGCCTAACTTCAGCGCCGCAATGGCGAGGATGCCTGACCCACAGCCTACATCCAGTATGGCTTTGCCCTGCAGTTCATTGCGCACAGCTAATCCGTCGAGCCACTCAAGGCAGAGCGCCGTTGTGGGGTGCGTGCCAGTTCCAAACGCCAAGCCTGGGTCAAGAATCAAGTTCACTGCGCCTGCTTCGGGCGGCTCATGCCAACTAGGAACAATCCATAGCCGTTCACCCATGCGCAGAGGGGTGAAATCATCCATCCACTCCCGCTCCCAGTCACGGTCCGCCAGCAGCTCGTATTCAATGGTCGGGCACGGCTCACCGGGCACTTGTTCGGCCCAGGTGGCTTCGATGCGGCTGAGCATCTCATCGATGCCATCAAGGTCATCGTAGAGACCCGTTAAAATGGTGTCTTGCCATAGTGGGGTCGTGCCGCGCTCGGGCTCAAAGACGGGATCGTCGTGGGCGTCCTGTAGGCCAATGGCCGTCGCGCCCTCCTCGAGCAGCAGCTCTTCGAGAAGGTCGGCTTGTTCGGGGGCGACGTGTGCTTTTAATTGCAGCCAGGGCATCGGGGGTCTCCACGGCGTTTAGAGGATAAAGGAACAAGCGAAATTGCGATATAACTAGGACAAAACAGCAGCGGGGTGGCGATGGCCACCCCGCAGAAACACCCGCCAAGCGGCAGGCGTAGTAGCAACCTATGGCTTAGCTGCTTAGTTTCTTTTCCAGGTAGTGAATATTGACACCACCCTGGCGGAAGTAGCTATCCCGCACCAGATCTTTCTGAAGGTCGATATTGGTCTTGATGCCTTCGACCAGCAGCTCATCGAGCGCGTTGCGCATGCGCGTTAAGGCAATCTCGCGGTCAGCGCCCCAGGTAATCAATTTACCAATCAGGGAGTCGTAGTGCGGCGGAACGGTATAGCCGGTGTAAAGGTGGGAGTCCATTCGAACGCCTAAGCCACCGGGTGCGTGGAACAGTGTGACTTTGCCAGGAGAGGGCATAAAGGTACGCGAATCTTCGGCATTGATACGGCACTCAAAGGAGTGACCGTTCAGCTTTACGTCTTCCTGGCGAATTGAGAGCGGCATGCCTGAAGCAATACGCAGCTGCTCTTTAACGATATCCACGCCCGTGACCATTTCTGTCACCGGGTGCTCTACCTGTACGCGGGTGTTCATTTCGATGAAGAAGAACTCACCGTCTTCGTATAGGAACTCGAACGTACCCGCACCGCGGTAGTTAATCTCGATGCACGCCTGGCGGCAGGCTTCGAGCACTTTCGCGCGGGCTTCCGGATCAATGCCGGGGGCCGGTGCTTCTTCGAGTACTTTCTGGTGGCGGCGCTGTAGCGAGCAGTCGCGGTCATACAGGTGAATAGCATTGCCCTGGCCATCAGCCAGCACCTGAACTTCTACATGGCGAGGCTTCTCGAGAAACTTCTCCATATAAACCGTGCCATCGCCAAAAGCGGCATGGGCTTCGGTGCGGGTAACGGTAATGGCGGAGAGTAGGTGGCCTTCGGTATGCACAACACGCATGCCGCGTCCACCACCACCGGCAGCCGCCTTAATGATGACTGGGTAGCCAATGCGACGTGCAGTGGCCAGGTTGGTGGCGTCATCATCACCTAGCGGGCCGTCGGAACCGGGTACTGTCGGTACGCCAGCGACCTTCATGGCTTCAATCGCGCTGACTTTATCGCCCATCAGGCGAATGGTTTCAGCGCGTGGGCCAATAAAAGTGAAGCCCGAACGCTCCACTTGCTCGGCAAAGTTGGCGTTCTCAGATAGGAAGCCATAGCCGGGATGAATGGCGCTTGAGTCAGTCACTTCAGCCGCGCTGATCAGCGCAGGGATGTTTAAGTACGATTGCGCCGAAGAGGCAGGGCCAATACAGACGGCTTCATCGGCAAGACGAACGTGCATCAGTTCGCGGTCTGCTTTGGAGTGAACCGCAACAGTTTTAATCCCTAGCTCTTTACATGCGCGTAAGATACGAAGGGCTATCTCGCCGCGGTTCGCGATAAGTACCTTGTCCAGCATGGGAGAATCCACCCGTGTTGATATGAAAGATTAAGCGAGGACGATCATCGGTTGATCAAATTCCACCGGCTCGCCATCTTCCACTAGGATGGCCTCAACCACGCCGTCGCGGTCGGCTTCAATCTGGTTCATCATTTTCATCGCTTCAACGATACACACAGTGTCGCCTTGCTTCACTGTGTCGCCTACTTCAACGAATGCTTTCGCACCTGGTGCCGGGCTGCGATAGAAGGTGCCTACCATCGGCGAGTTAACTGCTTCACCGCGATAGTTAGCGCCTTGAGGTTCGGCATCGGCGGGGGTAGTGGCCACCGGCGCTTGAGGAGCAGCAGGCGCGGGCTGCGCGTACTGAGGCATCGGTTGCGGCTGCCACGCAGTGCCGTTGGGGTGACGGCTGATACGAACCGATTCTTCACCTTCCTGAATTTCGATTTCACTGATGTTGGACTCTTCCAGCAGCTCAATCAGTTTTTTAACTTTGCGAATATCCATTCGTATAGCCCCAAAAGTTGATCAAAGTAACACGTCGTCACAGGAGAGATATGCCTGCTAGGCGCGGCGCTTTTAAGTGCAGTAAACCAAATTTAAAAATGAAGAGAACGCAGCACGATGGCGAACGTTAACCCAGACTCAGTGCTAAAAGATGGGTTTTTTAGCAAATATGGCTGTGGAGTTTGCCGAAAAAGTCACCCACTGTCCAGTAGCCGCGGTAATGTGTGTGATATTTGCGACTTAAACAACTGTTTGACGACGATCGCGACACGGCAGCTTAAAAATGTGTTCAAAGCCGGTTGCACTGTCGCAACCGACCATGAGTTCATCTTTTATCCCTGCTGCCAGCGCTTGAACGAGTCGAGATGCTGAACGAGGTCTTGAGCAGTCACTTCGCCCTGAATGCGAGCTTCGCGCACTTCCTTGCCCTGGCTAAAGAGTAGCAGGCTGGGCGGGCCAAAAAGGTTGAAATGATTGAGCAGTTCGCGACTTTGTGCATTGGTCTCTGTCACATCGACCGCGATTAGTTGAAAATCGTTCAATGCAGCGGCGACTTGAGGATCAGGATAGACCTCTCGCTCCATCAGTTTGCAGGAGATACACCACTCTGCCGTGAAGTGGGCAAACACGGGCTGCCCCGCTTGAGAGGCTTGCTCCAGCTCAGACTGTAGTGCGCTGAGACTGTCGACTTCTTCAAAGATTGGAGTGGTAGCGGCTTCCCCTGTACTAGAAGTGGTCACCGATAGCGGTCGTAATGGATTGCTGCCTCCTTGGGCGGCGCCCAACACGAGTGCTACCCCCCAGGCCAACAGCATTAACCCCGCCGTTTGCCGGGCTTTTGCCCAGCCGTGAGAGGGCGATGTATTCAGTGCGCCAAGGGTAAGGGCACTGCCGATTGCTAGGGCCGCCCACAGCAGAAGAGAGATTGATGGCGCAATTAAACGCTCAATCATCCAAATCGCTATACCTAATAACAACAGCCCGAAAGCAATTTTAACGCCATTCATCCAGCCGCCAGAGCGGGGTAGCAGCGTTGCGCCGAAGGTGCCCACAAGCAATAAAGGGAGCCCCATGCCAAGTCCAAGCGCAAACAGCACTGCGCCACCCATAATGGCGTCCCCAGTGGAAGAGATAAATACCAAGGCGCCCGCTAGCGGAGCCGTTACGCAGGGAGACACCACTAGCACTGACAGCGCACCCGCCACCGCCAAGCCCAGTGGGCCGCTGCGCTGGGCGCGGGCTTGCCAAGAGTCTACTTTGCTGGCGATTCGCGGTGACATGCGAAGGTCAAAGGCGCCAAACATTGCCAAAGCGAACAGGGTAAACAGAATGGCAAAAGTAATTAAAACGGGGGCGGACTGTAAATGTGCCTGGAGGTTGAGCCCCGCACCAAATAGCCCCATTAGCACGCCCACCAAGGCATAGGTAATGGCCATGCCGAGTACATAGCTGGCTGACAGGACAAAAGCGCGGGGCTTGGTGGGGTTCTGGCCAACCACGATGGACGACAGAATGGGAATCATAGGCAGCACACAGGGCGTAAAGGTGAGCCCAATACCCACGAGGAAAAAGAGCCCTAAGGCGAGCGGTAGGCTGGTATCACTAATCAGCGCGCTGAATTTGCTATCTTCACTTTGCGGGGCGGAGAAGCCAGCGTTCTCGCCCGATTGAGTCGCTGCGCTGCTTGGGGTAGGTTCACCCGTGCTTGTTTGATTTGGAGAGCTTTGTTCGCTCTCATACTGCCAGTTGGCAAACGTGCTGGGCGGTGACGTTTCTGCGGCTTCAAGGGTGATACGCTCAGGTGGGTAGCATAACCCCGCATCGGCGCATCCCTGAAAGGTCAGCTCGATACTGATTGGCCCGCTATAAGGGGCGCTCAGCGGAACATCAAAAACGAGCTGATCGCGAAAAACGTACACATCCCCCATAAATTGATCGGTGGTGAATGAGCCCTGTGGAATGATGGGGTCTTCTAAGTCGACCGATGCCTGCTGGCTCGTGACGTCAAGCTGGTGGCGGTACAAATAGTACTCATCGGCAATATCGACCCCGATGCTGAGCGTATCACCATCGTGCCAAGCGCTGGGCTGGAAGGCTTCCATTACCGGCAGGAAGTCGCTCTGATTGCTAGAAGAGAACCACTGCCCGTGGGCCAATAAAGGTAGCCAGCACAACAAAAAAAATAGGCTAAAACGTTGCATGAGTAACACGGAGTATCCTTACGCGTTGGTAACAGGTTGGGTGCAAAGAGGCAGGATAGCGCACCTGTTGAGATTAGCGCATTTACTGCGGTGACGTGACGCGGTGCTTCATGCTCCGTTAATGTAAACGCAAAAGGCCGCTTCTCTAAAGGCGGCCTTTGCAATCAGTGTCGTGACGCTAATTACGCTTTTTTGTAAGCTGCGGCCGACTTTTCAATGGCCTTGCGAGCGGCTTCAACGCCTTCCCAAGACTCAACTTTGACCCACTTGCCTTTTTCGAGGTCTTTGTAGTTCTCGAAGAAGTGAGCAATTTGCTGGCGCAGCAGTTCGGGGAGGTCAGTCACTTCCTGCACGTCATCATACAGCGTTGAGAGTTTCGGGTGCGGCACGCATACCAGCTTGGCGTCTTCGCCGGCTTCGTCGGTCATGTTCAGAATGCCCACCGGACGCGCGCGAATGATGCTGCCAGGCGCTACCGGATGAGGGGTCACTACCAGCGCGTCTAGCGGGTCACCGTCGTCGGCCAGCGTGTGCGGGATAAAGCCGTAGTTGGCCGGGTAGAACATGGGCGTGGCCATGAAACGGTCAACGAGGAGGGCACCCATATCTTTGTCGATTTCATACTTAATCGGCGCGTGGTTAGCAGGAATTTCGATCGCCACGTAGATATCGTTGGGCAGATCCTTTCCAGCGGGGATGTTATCAAAGTTCATCGTTGGTTCCTTGGCTTGGCTTTTCTTACCTATTGCAGAGCGCAGTAGCTAAGCAGTTGATGCATTGCATTAATGGTGAAGAATTATACGAACATGGTCGATAGATTACCAATGCGACATAGGTGTTTAGCGGCGTGGATGTTGAAGTTCATTGCGATTTAAGGGGATGTCTCATATTAGTCGGCTTGATGCACTTCCAGGCAGTCACGCGCCATGAGTAGGGTTTTTGTACCGTTCGCGACGTTTGGTGGGCATCGTTTCACTGTGCCAGCGTGTATGATAGCCCTGTGTGGTTGTGATGTTGGTGAAATGGTAGTTGCGATGGTGAGTCGTAAGCCTAGGAGGATGAGTTGGCGCACGCCCAGTTGCTAATTAGTTATGGTCAAGCGTTTGTTGCCCCGGAGCGGCGGCAGCACCGCAGCTCAATGTCGGTGCGCCTGCCGGAAGCACCGCTGTTAAAAGTGAAGGGCGGCTGTGCGGTGATTAGTGACTCGATTTCCCGCAATACCATGGCCAAGCAGGCGGGAGATTTGAGCGTGCGCGGGTTTCTTGCGGATTACTACTCGACGCCTGAACACTGGGATACCAAAACCTCGGCTACCCGTGTGCTGCGTGCTCTTAATAGTTGGTGCTACAGCCAGAGCCAGCATGTTAAAGAGGGTGGCTTTGTTTCCTCACTCTCCGCGATGGTGTTTTTGGGCCGCGAAGGGCATCTGTTCCATATGGGCGATACGCTGGTATTTCGCTTACGTGGTGCCGAGTTTGAGCAGCTCACTCGTGACCATGTGACCGACGTAGGCGGCTATCGTTATCCCTCCCGCGCTTTGGGGATGGATGGCAGCGTCGACATCGACTACACCCATCTAGCGCTTAAACAGGGCGACCTGTTCGTATTCACTACCCAGGCGGTGCGCGGCACGCTGATGCCGTCGGACTACGTGCGGCTTATTCGCCAAGACGCCAGCGATTTGGATGCCGCCTGCGAGCGTTTGGCCAGTGAGGCAAAACAGCGCGCTCAGGAGCGCGGTTACGGCGGTGATCAGTTCTGCTTCCAACTATTGCGCATTGATGAGCTACCCGAAGAAGAAACCGACCATCCTGGCATGCTCTACGGTGATCTGCCAATCCCCCCTGAATTAGCTCCTGGCGAGCGCCTTGATGGGTTAGAGGTTCAGGCCGTGCTGTCACGAAACGCCCAATCTCGCGTTTACCGAGTCCGTGATGTGCATAGCGATCGCGTGATGGTGATGAAAGCGCCCAGCCCGGAACTTTCGCTGCGTAACGCCTATTTAGAGCATTTTTTGCTGCAGCAGTGGGTGGTAGAGCGGGTGAATTCGCCCTTTGTGGTAAAAGTCATGGAACCCTCGCGCCCACGTCGCTACCTCTACTACCTCATGCAGAACGTAGAAGGTGAGACCCTGCGCCAATGGGCGGAACGCCACCCGCAAGCGAGCCTCGTCCAACGTCTCGATATTGCCAATCAGTTAGGCAAGGCAGTTCAAGCGCTGCATCACCGCGATATTATCCATCAGCAGGTTATGCCAGATAACGTGCTGATTGATCAGCATGGAAAGGTAGTGCTGGCGGATTTTAGCGCCTGCCACATGCGTGAAGTGGATGGCCATCGTCACTCAGGCGAACTGCTTCGCCAAATCGGCTTTAATGAGCACACGGCGCCAGAGTACGCCCTGGGCGACAGTGTGGGGCGACGCAGCGATCAGTACTCGCTGGCATCCACGGTTTATTGGCTGTTAACCGGAGAGCTGCCCTATACCTTGACGCCGAATAAGCTGCGCTGTCATACCGATTTAGAAGAGCTCAGCTACCGTAGCGCCCGTACCACCAACCCGGAGATTACCCCCGCGTTGGATGAAGCGCTGCGCCGAGCGCTGGACCCACAGCGGCCGCTGCGCTTTAGGCGCATGTCGGAGTTTCTTCACGCGCTACGTATCCCGTTAGGACGGATGCCTCAGCGAGAAGAGCCGCGGACGGAGTCCCGGCGCTTTTGGCAAGGCGTAGCGGGCATTTTGCTTTTGCTATTGGTGCTTTCCTGGCTGCTGCGTTAGGAAAGCGTCCAGTAGTCCACTCTATTCAGGACGGGACAATCAATTAAGAAGGGGCGATGACTGGTCATCGCCCCTTCTTCTAGGCCAGCGTTTCAGCCAGCCGAGAAGTTACAGTGTGAATTTAGGCAGCTTCTGCTCCACTTTCGCCAGCTTGAGCTTGGCGACTTTAGGCAGGCCATTCTCGAACGGCGGGAAGTCTTCGCCTTGGATCAGCGGCGAGAGGTAGTCTCGGCATGCTTGAGTAATGCCAAAGCCGTTCTCGCTGATGAAATCGCGAGGCATGAATTTCTCTTGGTTGGCAATTTGCGACAGCGGCGCAGAAATCACATCCCACTGGTAGGGGGTTTGTGAAATACGGCGGATCGCCGGCATCATGGAGTTCTTGCCTGCCAGTGCCAGCGTCACCGCTTCACGGCCCACTGCGTATGCTTGCTCAACGTCGGTTTTTGATGCTAAGTGGCGAGCCGCACGCTGTAGGTAGTCGGCCACGGCCCAGTGGTATTTGTAGCCTAAATCTTGCTTGATCATACCGGCCAGAGTGGGCGCAACGCCGCCTAGCTGGCGGTGACCGAAAGCATCGGTGTTACCCGCATCTGCCAGGAAGGTGCCGTCTTCGTAGCGCGCGCCTTCGGATACGACGATCACGCAGTAGCCGTACTTCTTAACGCTCTCATCCACTCGTGCCATGACCGCTTTACGGTTAAAGGACACTTCCGGAAAGATAATCAGGTGTGGCGGCTCGCCTTCACCTTCGCCTGCCAGTCCGCCTGCGGCGGCAATCCAGCCCGCATGGCGGCCCATCACTTCCAGCACGAACACTTTGGTGGACGTGGCGCACATGGAGGCGATATCCAGCGATGCTTCACGGGTAGACGTGGCAATGTACTTTGCGACGCTGCCAAAACCGGGGCTGTTGTCGGTAATGGGCAGGTCATTGTCGACGGTTTTAGGAACATGAATCGCGGTCAGCGGGTAACCAAGCTTTTCTGAAAGCTGTGAGACCTTTAGGCAGGTGTCGGCGCTGTCACCGCCACCGTTGTAGAAAAAATAGCGGATATCGTGCGCTTTGAAGACTTCGATCAGGCGCTCGTACTGGGCGCGGTGGGTATCAATATCCTTCAACTTGTAGCGGCACGAACCGAACGCACCGCCAGGCGTATGACGAAGTGCCGCAATGGCATCATCACTCTCTTGGGTGACATCGATCAGGTCTTCCGTCAGCGCACCAATAATGCCGTTATGGCCGGCATACACCTTGCCGATTTGGTCGGGGGCTTGCCGGCAAGCTTCGATAACGCCGCAGGCGCTGGCATTTATGACGGCGGTAACGCCACCGGACTGGGCGTAAAAGGCATTATGCTGGGCCATGGAAACGTCTCATCTCCTGAAAACGGGTGGTTTCATCGTTATTGACGGCAAGCGTTCGCTCCCTTGCTTGCCGATGCTTCACAGGCGCACTGAAAGTCGCCCTGTGAACCAAGCGCTCATAAATGACGCAAAGTTTAGCGTAAAGCTATTTCTGCTGCATTACATGCTGTTTCAAACCCGCCGCTGCGGGGGTTTTTAGCTGCCTGCGCGGATTACTCATCGCTACCGTCCAGCGCTTGTTCACGCTGGGCTAGTCGCCAGCCGCCCAAATCTTTATAGCGGTTAACCATTGCGCAAAACAGCTCAGCCGTGCGCTCGGTATCGTAACGCGCGGAGTGGGCTGCTTTGTTATCAAACTCAATGCCTGCCGCACGGCACGCTCTGGCCAGCACAGTTTGACCATACACAAACCCTGCGAGCGTCGCCGTATCAAAGCTTGAGAAGGGGTGAAACGGATTGCGTTTGATGTTGCAGCGGTTGGCTGCGGCATTCAGAAAGCCGTGGTCGAAAGCGGCATTGTGGCCGACGAGGATCGCTCGCGAGCAGCCGTGAGCTTTTAACGACTTGCGAATGGGGCGAAAGATTTCGCCCAGCGCCTCGGATTCGCTAAGCGCCACTTGGCGACGCAGCGGGTCATCCAGATTAATCCCTGTGAAGTCTAACGCCGACTGCTCGACGTTGGCGCCCTCAAAGGGGTGGATGTGATACGCATAGGTCGCGTCAGGCAGTAAATTACCGTCCGGGTCCATGGTGAGGGTGACAGCTGCAATTTCCAATACGGCGTCCGTTTGGGCATTAAACCCACCCGTCTCCAAATCAATGACAACCGGTAAATAACTGCGAAAACGCTGGGCCATCAATTCGCGGGCAATTGCCTCGCTCATGCAGCTCTCCTTAGTAAAGCGAGTAGTCGGTCAGAATCAGCGGCGAGTGTTTGCCGCTATGGTTGGGTGATTCTAGCAGCTTTACCCCTAAGGCGTCGTTGACGGTATTCGCTGAGCATTGAGAACGCTATACTGACGGTTTGAATAAACAGGTAGCGCTGGCTTAAGGGCGCTACCCTTTCTGGTGAACTGCTTTTTACAAGGAGCAAAGAATGTCCGATGTCAAAAAGGTTGTGCTGGCATATTCAGGCGGCCTGGACACATCCGTAATCGTTAAGTGGTTGCAAGAGACCTACAACTGCGAGGTAGTGACCTTTACTGCCGACATCGGTCAAGGTGAAGAAGTCGAGCCTGCTCGTGCTAAAGCGCAAGCCTTAGGCGTAAAAGAGATTTACATCGAAGACCTGCGCGAAGAGTTCGTACGCGACTACGTCTTCCCGATGTTCCGTGCGAACACTATTTATGAAGGTGAGTACCTGCTGGGCACCTCTATTGCTCGCCCGCTGATCGCCAAGCGCTTAATCGAAATTGCCAACGAGACCGGCGCAGACGCCATTTCTCACGGCGCGACCGGTAAAGGTAACGACCAGGTGCGTTTTGAGCTGGGCGGCTACGCGCTTAAGCCGGGCGTTAAAGTCATCGCGCCATGGCGCGAGTGGGATCTTACTTCCCGCGAAAAGCTGATGGCTTACTGTGAAGAGCACAATATTCCGGTGGATTTCTCTAACAAGAAGAAGAAATCTCCCTACTCCATGGATGCCAACCTGCTGCACATCTCCTACGAAGGCGGCATTCTGGAAGATCCTTGGGCCGAAGCCGAAGAAGACATGTGGCGTTGGAGCGTTTCTCCTGAAGCCGCACCAGAGCAGCCGACTTACGTTGAGCTGACGTACGAGAAAGGCGACATCGTTGCGATTGACGGCGAAGCGCTGAAGGCACATGAAGTGCTGGAGAAGCTCAACAAGCTGGGTGGCGATAACGGCATTGGCCGCCTGGATATCGTTGAGAACCGCTATGTGGGCATGAAGTCGCGTGGCTGCTATGAAACGCCAGGAGGCACGATCATGCTGCGCGCTCACCGCGCGATCGAGTCACTGACGTTAGACCGTGAAGAGGCTCACCTGAAAGATCAGCTGATGCCCAAGTATGCCGAAGTGATCTACAACGGCTATTGGTGGAGCCCTGAGCGCCGCATGCTGCAAGCTGCTATTGACGAGACGCAGAAAAATGTCTCGGGTGTTGTCCGCATGAAGCTCTACAAAGGTAACGCTACGGTAGTCGGTCGTAAATCTGAGCAGTCGCTGTTTGATGAGTCTATCGCAACGTTTGAAGACGATGCGGGTGCTTACAATCAGAAAGATGCCGAAGGCTTTATCAAGCTGAATGCGCTGCGTCTTCGTATTGCCGCGGGCAAAGGTCGTCAGCAGAGCTAACGTTCAACAGTGGCCAGCCTCAGGGCTGGCCACTGCGTAACAGGAGCCGTTATGTTTAAGAAGTTGCTTTCAGGCTTATTTGGTTCGCAGGGCGGTGGTAACACGAGTACTGGCACCAAAGCGGCTGAACCGGTGGAGTATAAAGAGTATTTAATTATCTCCCAGCCCGATAACCAAAGCGGCCAGTACCGCGTGAGCGGCTGGATACGCAAACCCGATAGCCAAGGTGGCGCACAAGAGCACCGGTTTGAGCGTTCCGATATGTTGCCGGGGCGTGAGGCTTGTGATGCACTGATGGTGTCTAAAGCGCAGCGTTACATCGACGAGGTGGGCGATGCGATGTTCGAGCCCGACCCCCGCCGCGATAGCAGCACGGCTAGCTAATTATGGGCGTCCATTAGGGCGCGCACCTCATTGTTTACATAAAAGAGGCTTTCGGAAGTTCCAATACCATTTTGGTGCCACCTAATGGGGCTTCGGTAGCCCATAGTTTGCCACCCAGGTGGTGAATTATAGCGCGGCTAATGGGCAAGCCTAAACCGCTGCCTTTGGGTCGGCCTTTTTCCGTAGTGTGCTCTCTCAGCTGGAGTTGATAAAACTTTTCAAAGACGTTTTCACGCTCTGACGGGGGAATGCCTGGGCCGTTATCCTCGACGCTTAGTTGAAAGGTATTATCAACCGGATAAACCGATAACCTAATGTTTGGGTGCCGGGGAGCAGCAAATTTCCGTGCATTCTCCAGTAAATTAATAATCACCTGTTCAAGACGGTCCGGGTCGGCAGTGACTATGGCAGGTGACGCTTCCGCAAAGAACTCAAATTCGACACTCTGTTCGTCATGTAAGCGGAAAATGGCATCGCTGCTCTGTTTGGCTAGCTTGGTTAAGTCAACCGCCACTGGTTTCATGGTTAATCGGCCGCTTTCAAGTCGCGCTAAATCCAAGATCTCCTCAATAAGTCGGGAAAGGCGCTGGCTTTCCAGTACCATAATGCTGAGAAATTGTTGTCGTTTATCGGCCGCGATATCGGGTGTATCGCGTAAAATTTCTGCAAATGATCGTATAGATGTTAGTGGCGTGCGAAGTTCATGACTGATCATAGCGACAAACTCATCTTTCATGCGATCAAGCTCACGTAGCCGTTCGTTAGCGCTGCGTAGCTCTTCACCGACACGAGCTAGTTCCTGGGACTTTTGCTCTAATTGGCGGTTGTACTCTAAGGCCTGGGAGGTGGTGTCTAAAATAGTGAGCACTGACTCTACATCTACTGCTTCACCACGTAAGACCGAGTTGATTAATACGCTGGCGGATGCGCTACCTAGGGAGCCAGCCAATGCCTGTTCAGCACGAGTGATTAGTGCCTTAGACGCTGGCCGCTGATAAGCATCGGTCTCGGTATCAGGTTGTGCCGTTTGGGATGCAAAGACACGCTGAGTTGCCATACTTCCCAAATACCGAATTAACAGTGCATGGAGTGCGCCTTCGGTGGTTTCACCTTGCCAGAGTGAAGTGGTTTGCAGATTGGGGTGCATTGCCTCGGTAAATAGTGCGGCCTGAGTCTGCTCTAGTGGTGTAGGACGAGTGAATAATGATACGCCAATCAGCAAACTAACATTAACTAGCATGCTCCAAAACAGTGAATGCGTATAAATATCCCATCCGGTTAGCCCCAGCAGCGCGTAAGGTGATAGCCAACTGATTTCCCAAGGGCCCTGGGTAATTAACGTCTCTTTCAGCCAGCCCGACTGTGCAAACCCCGGCAGCAGCAGCGTATAGAACCAGATAAAAAATCCAGCGAGCAGCCCTAACGTTGCCCCCTGGCGCGTTGCCCCGCGCCAGTAAAGCCCGATGAGCAGTGCAGGGGCAAACTGGGCCACTCCCGCAAAAGAGACCAGCCCGATGGTTACCAGGCTGTAGCTATCGCCGATCAGCGCATGGTAGAGATAGCCCATGAGTAGAATCAGTAAAATGGCGATGCGCCGAATGTTGAGTAGCCAGTCGGCAAGCCGGCCATGGCGCTCAATATAAAGGTGCTTTACTTTCAGCAGCAGAGGCATAATGAGCTGATTGCTGACCATGGTAGAGAGGGCAATCGTCTCAACAATGACCATGCCGGTGGCGGCTGAAAGACCACCGATAAAGACTAACAGCGGCAAACCTTCTAGCCCCGCAGAGAGGGGCAGCGTGAGCACGAAGCTATCGGGATCGCCCTCGCCAAGTAGCAGCCCGGCTAAGGCAATCGGGATGACAAACAGGTTAATCAACAGCAAATAGAGCGGGAATAGCCAGCTGGCGCGATGGAGGTGCTGCTCGTCGACATTCTCCACCACGAGAACCTGGAACTGCCGGGGTAGTGTAAAGAAGGCCAGAAATGCCAGCAGCAGCATACCCACCCAGCCCGTTGCGCCGCCAGGTACGTTTTCTAGGCGCATGCTATTGATTAATGCTGGTGTAGCAGCGACTTCGGCCAAGAGGGCGCCTGGCCCTGCAAACATGATGAACGTGACAAATACGCCTACTGCCAGAAAGGCGATCAGTTTCACCAGGGACTCTACGGCAATGGCAGCCACCATCCCTTCGTGGCGCTCGCTGGCATCTAAGTGACGGGTGCCAAAAAGAATAATAAACACCGCCAGCACCATCGCTATCCAAAAAGAGCGGTCCATCCAGAAGCGTTCGTTCTCTAGCGTGATATCGGCACCCAGTGGGTAGTTCATCAGCACCGCATGACTCACCGTGATAGCTTTTAGCTGAAGCGCGATATAAGGGGTGATGGTGATGAGCGCCATGATGGCCACGAGTGCCCCTAAACGGGAGCTTTTGCCGTAGCGGGCGCTGATAAAGTCGGCAATCGAGGTAATGCGCTGCTGTGCGGCAATGCGCACCATTTTGCGTAGTGTAAAAGGGGCTAACAGCATCGCCAGTGTCGGCCCCAGGTAAATCAGTAGGAAGCTAGGGCCATACTGTGCTGCGCGGCCAACGCTGCCGTAAAACGTCCAGGCAGTACAGTAAACCGCGATAGAGAGGGCATAGACCGTAGGCGAGCCAATCAGCGAGCGGCCCTGTTCGGCGCGCCGGTCTCCCCAGGCGGCGACCATAAAGAGCAGGGCCAAATAGCAAAAGGCGGTACCA
This sequence comes from Vreelandella sp. L-25, assembly GCF_056857535.1. Taxonomy (NCBI): domain Bacteria; kingdom Pseudomonadati; phylum Pseudomonadota; class Gammaproteobacteria; order Oceanospirillales; family Halomonadaceae; genus Vreelandella; species Vreelandella sp. L-25. Next base: position 43,286 of record NZ_JBSXNH010000036.1, on the reverse strand, counting down.
ATCACTACCCAATCGCCGCGCATGGTCATGGTTCCTTGGGGGGCTCAACCAGCCAAGCGGTGAATCCAATGAGCGCTCCCCAAACGGCAAATAGGTAGAGCGGTAGCCAACCTAGCAGGCCCGGTAAACGATCAACAATAAGCAGCATCGGCGGGCAAAACATAAATAGTGCTAGCAGGGCCAGCGCGATGAGCCGTTCACGCCTGCGGGAAGGAGCGCTGAAGGGGTTCATGGTGCGCTGGCATCCTCTTTATCAAAGGCATTTGCCTGCAGGACAAGCAGCTCTTCCAGCGTATCAATGCCTCGGGCCTCGAGCCGTGGCAGCAGTGCTAGCCATAGCTCTGCGGTAACGCGGGCATCACCTAACGCCGTGTGGCGAGTGCCCGGTGGAAAGTGGAGGTCATAGCGCTTGGCAAGGGTGTCTAAATCGTGACCATCCAATGCTTCATCGAGCGCTTTTGAAATCAGCAGTGTGTCTAAAACAGGCATCGTAAAGTCAACGCCACGGTTGCTAATGGCCAGCATATCGAAAGCCGCATTATGGGCGAGCAGTACGGCCTCGCCAATGTAGTCTCGAAACAGGCCAAGCACCGTTTCAAGAGGGGCAGCGCCTGCGACATCCGCATCGGTAATGCCGTGAATCACCGTACTGGCAGCAGGAATGGCGCGCTTCGGGTCCACGAAATGATCAAACGCATCATTCGCCAGTAAACGGCCATTGACGATCCGGCAGGCGCCCAGGCTAATCACCGTGTCTCCTCGGCGCAGCTCAAGGCCAGTAGTCTCCGTATCAAACGCCACGATATCCAGGCAGCGTAGAGCTCTGCTAGCCAGAGCCTCGTCAGGCGCAGGCAGCTGTGCGATGCCAAAGTCATGGAATTCCGGCCGCGGAGGTGCAAGCTCACGAGGCGCTTGGGTTTGTGCAATCGTTGGTAGCGGCAGTCTCAGTCGTGCGTGGCGTTTATCCGCATCGGCAACACTCCAGATATCGGTGGCGTGCTGGCGCAGAATATCCGCGACTGAGGGGCTAAGCGGTAGCGTAGTCAGCGGGTGCTCGCGCCAAATGGTGAGCTCGCCTTCGGGGACGGGTGAGCCTTGCCAAATCAAGTCAACGTAAGCGCGTTTTGGGTTGAGCGTAATCTCACCTTCAAAACCGCTGCTGGGCAAGTGGCAGCGTAGGTGGTCTACCAACGAGTCAAACAGTTCAATGAGTGCTGGCGCATCGCCTTTAAACCAAGCGGGCACGCCGATAGGGGTGATTAAGCGGTGGGCCGGGTCAAGGCGCTCATCCAGCGATTGCCAAAAATCGTTGGACCAAATGGGTCTTAAGCGTTCGCCGTGGTACTGAAGATCGTCCAGCAGCGAGCCAATCTCCGCGACGTGCTTGTTTAATGCTTGGCTCTCATCGTGCACTACTTGCTCTAAACGTGCTCGTAGCTCAAGCGACGTTTCTGAGGGGGGGATTTGACGTAGCGCATCAGCGGCGCTGCTTAAGCTGGCGGAGTGCTGGCGAAGTGGCGGCAATAGATGATTAAGTTCGGCCCGCACGCCCATTTCATTATTCCAGGTGGTGGTCGCATCGCTACAGGTTACCAGCGTTTCGCGTTCACTGCCGGGGACCCGGCGAATGACAACCTTTAGCCAGCGCTGGTCACTGGGAGCGAGCATTTCCCGAGGCGAGCCATCGTCGGGCAGTTGTGCCATGGCGTTGGCGAGGGTAGCTGTTGGCAGCAGGGCATCCAGGCGTTTACCAAGCCCCAGACCGGTATTACCCGCAAAGAAGTTTTCGGCAGCCTGATTAAACAGCATTACCCGCCGGTGCCGGTCGCAAAGTAACAGCGGTGTTTCAAGCACCTGTAGCAGCGTTTCAAGCTCTTGGCGTATACGCGATGCGCTACGCGCTCCTTCTGCATGGGCGGTGGCGAGTCGTGAGCGGTCGGCGCGCCAGCTGTGACTGACGAGGCGAAGGTCTGGGCCAAGCCCTTTTAACCAGCCCTCTACAGTGTGTTCGTCTGGGGCATCTGGATTGGCTACCCAACGCGCCAGCTGCGCTTGAAGATGGCGAAGGGGCGTAAAAAGCATGCGCTCCAGCAGCAGGCCCATTAAAAAAAGCGTGATGCCGCCTGAAAAACTGCCTAGCCATAGAGCCGCACGCGCCACGCCGGAAAGTGCCAGCTGGCTATCTAACCAAGCGGCAAAGAGCGCTCCCCCTACTAGGCTAACGCCGCTTAGCAGCAGCCACACGCCGACCAAGCGTTGGCGTTTAGGAAGGCCTTGGCGTGTCATGGTGCACGCTCAGCTAACAGGGCTTTGACCTTCTCTACAAGCTGCTGGGTAGAGAAAGGCTTGGTAACGTAGTCATCTGCGCCCAGCGCAAAGCCTTTTTCCCGCTCTACTTCACGGCCATGAGCCGTTAACATAATCACCGGTAAATGCCGTTCGGATTCAGAGCGGCGCAGCTGCTCCAGCACTTCAAAGCCACTGATGCCCGGCAAGCTGATGTCTAGCAGCAGTAGGTCAGGGGATGAATCGGCAATTCTCTGCAGCGCGGTTTCGCCGTCGGGCGCTGTCGTTACCGTCAGCCCGGCATGGGACATGAGGTACTCAAGGGAGAGTAGGATATTGGGTTCATCATCGACCACTAATACGTTGGCCATTACGGTTTCCTCAGCGGCGTTAGATGAGCAGTGCGACTGCTGCGATGGTTTAAGTGTATGTAGCGTACAGCATTCGGCCAAGACGACCTTGGCCGAATGCTGTGTATAAAGAGAACCTTTCACCGGTAGACAGGATGATGCGCGTTTTATTGTTATCGGCTTATGAAGCGGTTAGCCACCGTTATTGGGCTAACAGCTTAATGGCTGAAGTGAACGAGGTAGACTGGACGCTGCTAAGCTTGCCTCCTCGCTACTTCTCCTGGCGCATTCGTGGCAACCCGTTGAGCTGGTGGTTAAAAGAGTACGAGCGGCTAAGTCAGCCCTACGATGTAGTGCTGGCAACGTCTATGGTAGATATCGCCACCTTAGTGGGGCTGTTTCCCCATCTGGGGCGAGCAAGAAAGATCGTCTATTTTCACGAAAATCAGTTTGCCTACCCCGAATCCAGCGAGCAGATGCCCCAGGTAGAAGCCAAAATGGTCAACTTGTATGCGGCACTGGCGGCAGATGTGCTGGTGTTCAACACGGCCTATAACCGGGACTCTTTTTTTGATGGTGCGCGGCGTTTTTTAAAGAAAATGCCGGAAAACTTGCCCGCTGCTAAACCGCTAGAACGGCTACGCCAAAGCGCTCGCGTGGTGTCCGTGCCCATCGCGCCTGCTAACTGTGCCGCCGCTGGTAACTCAAACCCGCAGCGGCTGATTTGGAATCACCGTTGGGAGTATGACAAAAACCCGGAGGACTTCTTCGCGGTGCTGTTCAAGCTAAGCGAGCAGCAGGTGCCCTTTGAGTTGGCGGTGCTTGGCCAGCAGTTTCGCGACGTGCCACCGATATTTGCCGAGGCGCAGGTGCGCCTGGCTGAGCATGTTATCTGCTGGGGGCCGCAGCCGGAGGCGGAATACCGTGCGCTGCTCAACGGTGGAGGTATTGTGGTATCAACCACTTGGCATGAGTTTCAGGGGCTGGCGATCATGGAGGCTGCCCAGCGAGGAGCCACGCCGCTGGTACCGGATAGGCTCTGCTTTCCTGAACTTTATCCCGCCCAATATCGCTACGATGGTACACAAGAGGGGCTCTATCAGCGCTTGAAAGCGTGGCTGTTAAACCCCGGTAGCCAGCCCGCACAGTTGGATACTCAGCCATGGCAGTGGCCGCGTTGGCGAGAAACGTATCGTCAGCTGCTGGTGGAGGGGGCAGCTAATGACCTGCTCGGCATAGAGTGATCCTGACGTTGGCGTGCCGTTAAGCAAGCTCGGTTTTTTCTTTATAGTCGCATAGATCTTCGATGATGCAGCTACCGCAGCGGGGTTTACGCGCAATGCAGGTGTAGCGCCCGTGTAAAATTAGCCAGTGGTGGGCATCTTGTTTAAAGGCGCTGGGAACGTGGCGCAACAGCTTCTGCTCGACTTCCAACACGTCTTTACCTTTGGCGATACCGGTACGGTTCGAAACGCGAAAAATATGCGTATCCACCGCGATAGTGGGCTGGCCAAAGGCGGTGTTCAAAATCACGTTAGCCGTTTTACGCCCGACGCCGGGCAGCGCTTCCAGCGCTTTGCGAGTGTTGGGCACTTCGCCACCATGTTGGTTGACCAGCAGGTGGCAGGTTTTCATCAGATTCTCTGCCTTGGTGTTGAAGAGCCCAATGGTTTTGATGTGCTGCTTCAGTCCATCGATGCCCAGTGCAATGATGGCCTCGGGCGTATTGGCGACCGGAAAGAGGGTAGCCGTTGCTTTATTTACGCCCACATCCGTTGCTTGAGCGGAGAGCAGTACCGCGGCCAACAGCTCAAAAGGCGTGCTCCAGTTGAGCTCGGTGGTGGGGTGTGGGTTTTCCGCCTGGAAGCGCGCAAATATCTCATGACGCTTTTGAGCATTCATAGCGTGTTCTCTTGGTTATTGAATGGTGCTTATTTAATAGTGCCGGTGACCCGCACACGGCGCTCGGCTCGCGGTGCGATGTTGACGGGCTGAGCGCGGGCGGCGCGCCGTTGATCCAGCACGTTTTTCAGCGCGATCAAAAGCCCTGCAACGAAGAACGCGCCGGGGGGCAGGATGAAAAAGAGAAACTGGTAATCCGCCACCAGGGTGATCTGCCAGTGAGCGGCAACTGGCCCAAACAGCAGCGCCATGTCGCTAAACAGCGTCCCTTGGCCCACCAGCTCGCGGATCGCGCCCATCAGCACTAATACCGCACCAAAGCCCAGCCCCATCATCAGCCCATCGATGGCCGCGGGCAGCACGGGCTGGCGGGAGGCAAACGCATCCGCCCGGCCCAAAATGGCGCAGTTAGTCACGATAAGCGGGATGAAAATCCCCAATATTTGATAGAGCGAGTAAGCGAATGCGGCCATGAGCAGCTCAGCGCAGGTTACAAAGGCGGCAATCACCATCACGAACGCAGGGAGCCGCACGGCGCTAGGCACCTGGTGGCGAATGAGCGAGATTGTTGTGCTGGCGCCTACCAAGACCAGCAGAGTGGCCAACGCTAAGCCTAGCGCATTCACCACCGTGGCGCTGACCGCCAGCAGCGGGCAAAGCCCCAGTAGCTGCACCAGCGCCGGGTTATTTGTCCAAAGCCCTTCTCGGGCAAGCTGTGTCCACTGGCTCATGGTGCGGGCTCCTGCTGAACGAGTTCGCGCTGATAGTAGCGCAGCGCCTCATGAACGGCGTTAATGACGGCCCGTGGGGTAATCGTCGCACCGGTGAAGCTGTCGAATTCGCCGCCCTCTTTGCTCACGGCCCAGCCGCTTGGGGGCAGGCTCTCAAGGCTTAGGCCATTGAATGACGTGATCCAGGCGCTGCGTGACCGCTCGATATCATCGCCAAGCCCCGGCGTCTCTTGATGGTGAGTCACACGCACCCCGGTGAGTTGTCCGCTTTGGTTGATGGCGACTAGCAAGTGAATGTCACCGTTATACCCTTGGCGTGTTACGACCGGCAGAATGGTGGCGGCTTCGCTACCTTGCTGTACCCGCCAACCCTCTTGAGGCGTGCGGTGCCCCAACGGCAATGGGTTGGGTAGCGAAAACGCGCTCTCCAGCACGGCCTGAAGCGGCACCGAGGCCAGTGAAGCGGGCAGCACCTCCTGCAACTGACGATGCTGATAAGCAAGCTGGTGCTCGGCAATACGCTCCGCGGTCACGGCGCGGGTGAGGGCGACGCTGCCGGCAGTGACCAGGGCAAACAGGCCAAGGGCCAGTGCACCGCGCAGCATAGCGTGTTGAGTGGTCATGGCGCGCTCTTCCTTTCATCAGCCCGAGCGGTAGTTTGACCGACGGGGCGTGGCACGCTGACTATGTCCAGCAGCGGCACGCAGAGATTCATCAGCAGTACGGCAAAGGCGACGGCATCCGGGTAGCCGCCTAAATTGCGAATCAGGATGACCAGCACGCCAATCCCCGCACCGTATAACAGCTTCCCCTGACGACTGGTGGCCGCTGAGACCGGGTCGGTGGCAATAAAGAAGGCACCAAACAGCGTTGCCCCGGTGAGCAGATGAAACAGCGGTGAGGCAAAGTGGCTAGTGTCACTGGCGTAAAACAGCGCTGAGAGCAGCATTATACTGCCCAGCATCGCGACCGGAATATGCCAACTTATCAGTCGCTTGACGATCAACACCATGCCCCCTGCCAGCCATGCCAGCGCGATATTACGCCAAGCCGACAACGTTCCTTCAGGGAGCGGCGACGATGCCCAGAACTCGCTGGCGAGCACGGCGTCGCCTTTGTGTTTGAAGGCATCTAAGGGGGTGGCACCGCTCAAGGCATCCAGCGCGGACACGGGGACGGACCCCAGGATTTGTGGCCATAGTGAATCGGGCCAAAGCGATTGGGGCGGTGCCCAGAGCGTCATATGGGTGGGAAACGACACCAGCAGCAGTGCATAGCCCACCATCGCAGGGTTGAAAGGATTGTGGCCCAAGCCGCCATAGAGCTGCTTCGCGACGACGACGGCGGCGATCACCCCAACGCCAATCAGCCACCAGGGGCTCGCAGGCGGCAACGAGGCGCCTAGCAACACGCCAGTGAGCAGGGCGCTGGAGTCGTTGAGCGTCGGCCAAATGGGGCGGTGGCGCAGGCGTAGAACGAGCGCCTCAGCGGCGACGGCCCAAAGCGCCGCGATCAGTACGTTGCTGAGTATCCCTAGCCCAAAATAGAGCGTCATCACCGCAAGGCCCGGAAGCGTGGCGGCGATGACCCAGCGCATCACATGGGCTGTTGATGGTGCTTTTCCCAGCTGGGGGGCGTGCATCATGCTCATGGCGCTTCCTTCTGTTCACTGGCGGCACGGGCTTCGGCCAATCGTGCTTCTGCCGCTTTGAGATTCTCTTGGGCAGTGGCGAGCTGGGTCTCCAAATCGTCGTGGCGCTGCTGCGGGTCTTGAGCGGCGGCCCGTGCCAACACTTTCTCCGCTTTTCGCACGGCGGCTTTAGCGGCCGTTTGAGCGATGCGTAGGCTACGAAGGTCTGCCACGGGAGCGGTTTGAGTGCCCGTAGCGTCGCTGGAAGCGGACTGCTGCTGGGCGAGCCGTGCCTGACGGCGCGCCTTCTTCTCCGCTTCTTCCCTGACCAGCCGCGCTTGGCGGAACTCAAAGCGGTGCTTGGCGTGTTCCGCTTTGGCGGTTTCGATGCGTTTATGCCGAATACGCTGTTTGGAGGAGCGGTAGTCCTGCACCAAAGGAATCGCGCTGGGGCAAACGTAGCTGCAGGCACCGCACTCAATGCAGTCGAACAGATGATGGGCTTCAAGGGCGGCATCGTTTTCGGCACGGGCGTACCAGTGCAACTGCTGGGGAAGCAGTTGAGCAGGGCACACACTTTCACAAGCGCCGCAGCGAATGCAGGGGGCTTCCGCGGGTGCTGGCGGCAGCTCTTCTTTTGTCGCGGCAATCAGGCAGTTGGTCGTTTTGGTAACGGGGGCCTCTAATGACGTAAGCGGCGTGCCCATCATCGGCCCGCCGACCACCACTTGATGCAACTGCTCGTCGTCCACGCCAACCTGCGCCAGCAGCGCGTCTACCGAGGTGCCTACACGAACCCAGTAGTTGCCGGGCTGGGTAATGGCATCACCCGTTAGGGTAACGACCCTTGCGACCAGCGGTAGTCCGTCGCGTACCGCTTGCAGCGCCGCGAGCAGCGTGCCGGGGTTGTGGCATAGCACGCCGATATCCGCCGGTAGCCCACCGCTAGGCACCTCGCGGTTCAGCAGCTTTTTAATCAACTGGCGCTCTCCGCCGCTGGGGTAGCGGGTTTCGATTATCTTCAGAGTCACGCTCGCGAGCGGTTCGCTGTCAGCAATGACCGTAAGAAGGGCTTGTAGGGCCTGAATAGCCTCAGGCTTGTTATCTTCGACACCGACGATGATGTGCGCGGCTCCGCATAGGCGAGCCAGCAATTGAGCACCCTCAAGCACATCCGCCGCATAGTGGCGAAGCGTGAGGTCATCGGCGGTAATATAAGGCTCGCACTCGGCGGCATTGACCACCAGCGTATCAATGGCATGGTGCTCGTTGACTTGAGCTTTGATATAGGTCGGAAAGCCAGCCCCCCCTAACCCAATAAGCCCGCTGTCATCTAGCCGTTGCAGCAGCGCGTCGCGCTCTGCGGTTCGCCAATCCAGCGGTGGCAGCGTGGCCCAGCGATCTTCGCCATCGCCTTGAATGATGATCGCACTGTCGGTGATCTCGATCACGGTGCCGCTGATACTGGCGTGCACGTTGGCTGAGACCATGCCATCTCGGCGGGCGACTAGCGTACCTGTTTTGACTGCATCGCCCACGTTGACGCAGGGCAACGCTACCTTGCCGGTATGCTGCGACATCGGTAGCGTTACCTCACTGGGCAACGGCGCGGTGCGTAACGGCACTTGATTAGAGCGCTCTTTACGTTCGGGCGGGTAGATGCCGCCGGGGAATTCATAGGCCGGCATGCGCGCTCCTTGATGGCTGGCGGTCACTCACGATGGGCTCCCACTGTGTCAGCGGTTTGCGTCTGGGCAGCATGTCGATGCAGTCCACCGGGCAGGGGGCCACGCAGAGGTCGCAGCCGGTGCACTCGTCTTCGATCACGGTATGCATCTGTTTGGCCGCGCCAATAATGGCATCTACCGGGCACGCCTGAATGCACTTGGTGCAGCCGATACACTCGGCTTCACGGATATACGCCACGGTATCTTCACTGGCTGCTTCCCCATCTAGCGGGGCAGGGTCACGGCCGAGCATATCCGCTAGGGCGAGAATAGTTGCCTCACCGCCGGGAGGGCACTTATTGATGGCGTCGCCCTGATTGATCGCTTCAGCGTAGGGGCGACAGCCGGGATAGCCGCACTGGCCACATTGGGTTTGTGGCAGCAGCGCATCAATTTTCTCAACCAGCGGGTTCTCTTCACCTTTAAAGCGCGCGCTCGCCATGCCGAGTAGCGCGCCAAAGGTGATGCCCAGGCCGGTGAGTACGCCGACGGCGCTAAGCACGCCCCACCATGAAAAGGAATCGCTCATGGCCGTTACCCCTGTACCAGTCCGGAAAATCCAAGAAATGCCAACGACATGAGGCTGGCGGTAATCATGGCGATAGCGGCCCCACGAAAGGGCTTGGGTACATCTGCGCTGGCCAAGCGCTCGCGCATGGCGGCAAACAGTACGAGCACCAGCGAAAAGCCTAACGCAGCGCCCAGGCCATATAGCGTGGTATGGAAAAAGCTCAGCTCTCGGTTTAGCGACAGCAGCGCCACGCCGAGGACGGCACAGTTGGTAGTGATTAGTGGCAGAAAAATACCCAGCACCTGATGCAGTAACGGACTGAGCTGGCGCACCATGATTTCAGTGAACTGCACAACGGCAGCAATCACGACGATAAAGCTAATGGTACGCAGATAGGTAATATCAAAGGGCACCAGTAAACCGTGATAAACCACGTAGCTAGCGGCAGAGGCTAGCGTCAACACGAACGTGGTAGCCAGCGACATGCCCATCGCTGATTCGAGCTTGTTCGAGACACCCATAAACGGGCATAGCCCAAGAAATTGGACCAATACAAAATTGTTCACCAGCGCGGTGCTGACCAAAATAACGAAGAGTTCATTCATGACGGCGTATTTTGCTTAGAAATAGGGTGGCTGGCTAGAGGGGGCTTGTAGAGAGACATGCAGCGCCGTCGCCACTTGCTGTAAGCACTCGTCTCCTTTCTGATGGCCATAATAGTCGTTGTAGAGTTTGAAGTGATCGATATCCAGCATCATGATGGCCAGTAGTCACTGTCTGCACTGGCTTGGCTCACCGCTAAGGTTAAGCGCTGATCGAATAACCGCCGGTTGGGAAGCTCCGACAGTGAGTCATGGGTCTAAATGGAAGAAGTAGCCTAAAAACAAAAGGGGCAGGCTGTTCGCCTTGCCCCTTTCATCCGTGAATGGCGGCGCTACGTTACACGCTGACCCGGCTCGGCGCCAGCATCCGGCGAGAGCAGATAAATACCCTCTTTATTCGCTGAAGCAAGCACCATGCCTTCGGATACACCAAAGCGCATCTTGCGGGGCGCCAAGTTGGCAACCATCACCGTCAGGCGGCCTTCCAGGGCCTCTGGAGAGTACGCAGAACGAATGCCAGAGAAGACGTTGCGGGTTTCGCCACCCAAATCCAGGGTAAGCTGTAATAGTTTGTCAGCACCTTCGACATATTGTGCTTTGGCAATCCGAGCAATGCGCAGGTCAACCTTGGCAAATTCATCAAAGCTAATTTCATCCGCGATGGGCTCGTCTGCTAGCGGGCCTTTCGGGGTGTTTTTTAGCTTCTGCTCTTCTACCAGATCCTCTTTTGATGCGTCGATCATAGCATCGATTTTGTCCCGCTCTACTCGGGTCATCAGCGGTTTGAATTTGTTGATCGGGTGGTTGACCAGCACATTACCACGGCTTTCCCAATCAAGAGTGTCAATATTTATAAACTCACGGGCTTGCTCTGCCATGCTCGGCACCACCGGCGCCAGATAGACCATCAGCTGGCGGAACAGGTTGATGCCCACCGAGCAGATTTCCAGTACTTCTTGATCGCGACCATCCTGCTTGGCGAGTGCCCAGGGCTCTTTTTCAGCGATATAGGCATTGGCTTCATCGGCCAATTCCATAATCTTGCGAATGGCGCGGCTAAACTCACGCGCTTCAAAGTCGGCGGCAATATCGTCACCGGCAGCGATAAAGCGGGCAACCATCTGCGGTTCGGCACAGTGCTCAGAGAGGGTGCCGCCCCCAAGTTTTTTGACAAAACCGGCACAGCGGCTGGCAATGTTCACGACCTTACCGACGAGATCTGAATTCACTCGGGCAGCGAAGTCTTCAAGGTTTAGGTCAAGATCATCCACCTTGGAGGTGAGTTTGGCGGCAAAGTAGTAACGCAGGTACTCGGGGTTGAGATGTTCAGCGTAAGTGGCCGCCTTGATGAAGGTGCCGCGCGATTTTGACATCTTCGCACCATCGACGGTCAAAAAGCCGTGGCAGTTTACCGCCGTGGGGGTGCGCAAATCAGCACCGTGGAGCATGGCAGGCCAGAACAGCGCGTGGAAATAGACGATGTCTTTACCAATGAAGTGGTAGACCTCCGCGTCTGAGTCTTTTTCCCAGAAGCGATCGAAATCAATACCTTCGCGCTCGCAGAGGTTTTTAAAGCTGGCCAGATAGCCGATGGGGGCGTCTAGCCATACATAGAAGTATTTGCCGGGCGCATCGGGAATCTCAAAACCAAAGTAGGGCGCATCGCGGGAAATATCCCACTCGTTAAAGCCAGACTCAAACCACTCCATTAGCTTATTGCGGATTTGTGGCTGTACGTGGCCATCATTGATCCACTGCTGCAGGAAGTCGGCGAAGTCCGGCAGTTTGAAGAAGTAGTGCGTGGAGCTGCGTACTTCGGGCGTGGCACCGGAGATGGCGGAAACTGGATTGATCAGATCCGCAGGCGTGTAGGTTGCGCCGCACTTTTCGCAGTTATCGCCGTACTGATCGACCGCGTGGCACTTTGGGCAGGTGCCTTTGATGAAGCGATCGGCTAGAAACAGACCTTTCTGCGGGTCGAACATCTGCTCGATATCGCGAGTGGCAATATGGCCTTTATCGCGTAGGCGGGTGTAGATCAGCTCGCTGAGGTAGCGGTTCTCATCCGAGTGGGTGGAGTGGTAGTTATCGAACCCCACGCCAAAGCGGGCGAAATCTTCCTGGTGGTCTTGGGAAACGCGTTCAATCAGTGCTTCAGGGGAAATGCCTTCCTGCTCGGCACGCAGCATAATCGCGGTGCCGTGAGCATCGTCAGCACAAACGTAGTAACACTGCTGGCCACGGCTCTTTTGGAAGCGTACCCAGATATCCGTTTGGATGTACTCAAGCAGGTGGCCTAAGTGAATAGCGCCATTGGCATAGGGAAGGGCGCTCGTCACCAGAATGTTGCGCGGGGCAGTATTGGGCATGGTGAGTGATAATTCCGGTTAGGCAGTACAAATAAAGACGGCGAAGGGGAGGTGCTTCGCCGGTAATGTCATGGTAATGCGTACAAATAGCCAGAGGCTCAGCCTGACAGACTAGTAGAGCGCTTGCTCTTCTTGAACTACTTCACGCAGCAGTTCTAAAAATAGCTTGTCTGCTTCCGAGTGCTCTGCCGGGTCTTCAGGAATATGCACGCTGGTGGTGTCTGAAATCTCATTGGCAATACGTGCCATCACGGCGGGGCTACTGCCTTCAATCAGTTGCTGGCGTGCAATAGCCAGCGACTGCTCTAGAATTTTAGGGTCTTGCAGAAGCTTGCGAATAAAGCCGCGTAGCTCGTTGATAATACGTGTTTTTTGAATTTCTGATGCGGACATAGAGAATCTCCTTAAGACCGCGCCTGATGAAGCTACCAAGCGAGACCAATGAATGCCTTGACCATAGCACTTTTTCGAGCTGCGAGCATGCGTTGATCATTACGCTTAACTAAGTAAGCCGCTGCATGTAAGCATTTATATGCTGAGTCGTCCCGCCTTATGTTTCACCGGGTTGGCATACTGCCCTAACCAATAGGGTTGCAGTGCTTCTGGAACGCTTGCTAGCCGTGCTTTAAACCGCTCCCGATCTTGACGGGTAATGGATTTACGCGCGACTAGCTCCGGTGATTCGCCCAATGCTTCCAGCGCCAGATAGTGGCTGGGAAATAGGCGATAACCACCAATCACCTGGCGGTCAATTTCAGCAGCTACTTCATCAGGTGTCGCCATGTCGGCACCCACTGGCGTACCAAATTTTAGCTGAACGCGGCCTTTAGAGCCGGTAATGCCAGAAACAATTGAGCGGATGTCTTCAAACTCACTCTTGGCGTAGCTACCCTGGGTGGCGATATCATGCAGTTCCTGGGCTTTTTGCAAGTCGCAGGGATCGTACTCGTAGCTAATCGATACAGGAACGAGCTTCAGCTCGGCAATGGCATCGCCGAAGACCATATCTCGCTCTGCATGGCGTTTTGCCATCGTGAGCATTTTGATAATAGCGGGGTCGGTACGGTCAATGCCGTTTTTAGCACGACCTTCGCGCTGGGCCATCCAGATAGAGTGATTGTCTTCGGTAATCGAGTGGCGAATGTAAGACGACAGCTGCTGATAAGCGGCCAACATGGCCCGCTTTCCGCGTGCGCTCCGCGGCACAATAAAGCTTTTGTTTAGCCGCATCAGGTCGGTTACATAGGGCTTTTTCAGCAAGTTGTCGCCAATCGCAATACGTACCGTATCTCGGCCTGCCTGGTAAAGCGCGTAATTAACAAAGGCGGGGTCCAGCGAGATGTCGCGATGATTGCCGATAAATAGATAAGCGCTGTTGTCGTCGAGTTTGTCTAATCCCGAGACCTCAAAGGCATCCGTGGTGGTGCGGATCATGCGCTCCATATAGCTGGCAATGCGCATTTGAAATTCGCGAACGCTGGTAACACCCTTTACTTCACGGCGAATGGCGTGGCCTGCCAGGGCGCGCGCTACGGGCCGCGCCCATTTGGCCATGCGCGGCAGCCTAAAGCGGGTAAGCGCGTCAAGCAGTTCACTATCGTGAGAGAGCCGTTCAAGAACATCGGCCACCTCATGATCCATATAGGGGCGAATGTCTGCCCATGGGTCGTTGGTGGTGTCAGTGTTGGGTGCGTTATTATGATGAGTCATGCGATCCGTTGGATATAAGCAAAAATAATCGGGTGGCTGCGGCTTAAAATATAGAGCGTTAGGTATCTTGCTGAGCCGTCGGTTCCCGCTGAGTTTCGCCACCAAGCCATTCCAGCAGGCGGGTAACATCGTCAGAAAGCGCTTGGGCCATCAGAATAAAGTCGGTTTCCAGGCGGGCTAGCGCATCATCGCCGTCGTCGGCATGGTCGGCTTCTTCAATCAGTGCGTCGCCAAAGCGCAGCGACTTCAGCGCTAAATCGTCATGCAGCACAAAGCTTAGGCGGCCTTCCAAGCTGATCGCCAGTTTGCTGGCCTGGCGTCCGCTCTCAAGTAGCTGCTGAATTTCATCGCTGTCTAGGTCAACTTGCCGTGCGCGTAGCACGCCATCGTCGCCTTTTGCCTTGAGTTCCACTTGGTCGCCGAGCTGTAGGTCGCTTGGGCGGCTAGATGGGTCGCCTAACCAAGTAGTCATGGCGCGTATCGGCAATGTTTGGCTGCTCAGTGGCGTAGCTTTTAAGCTGCCGAGTGTCTCACGCAGCAGGTCCAATACATCTTCTGCTCGGGTGCGCGAGCTAGCATTAACGCCAATGAGCTGGCGCTTAGTGTCCCACCATAAGTCAATTTTCTGGCTGCGGACAAAGGCGCGGGGCATGAGTTCTTCGGTGACCTGCTCTTTCAGCGCGCTCTTTTCCTTGCGCGTGACTTTGCGTCCCTCACTGGCTTCGATGTCGGCGACTTTTTCGTCGACTTCTTCTTTGACAACCGACGCGGGAAGCAGGCGCTCTTGGCGTAGGGCAGAGAGTAAGCGGTGCCCCTGAATTTCATGCAGACGCTGGTCGCCACCTAGCCGCCCGGCAGGCGCTGTCCAGCCTAAGCGGCATGCATCCGCATTGCCTAGCGGCTTGGCCGCGTGCTCATCCAATGCGTTGGCCAGAGTTTGGCTATCTAGCTCGGGAGCGCCGTGTAGGCGATATAAATGCAGGTGCTTAAACCACATGTCACCGATCCTATGAAAAAGGTGGCACATTATGTCGAAACGCGGCCTTTCCTACCAGCACCTTGGTGCAGCGACCTGCTGTTGCACGAGTTTAAAACTTGTGTTTGATTTGCAGGGTATTAATGATTCCTTGCCCCATTTCCATAAGCAGTGAACAAGAGGATGCTATGTCTGAATCAATTTCCCACGTCAGTATGCGGGTCCGTGGTTACCACCTAGATGGCTATGGTCATGTCAACAACGCGCGTTATCTGGAGTTTATGGAGGAGGGGCGCTGGGCATTCTTCGATGAGCACCCTCGGCTTATCCAGCAGCTTCACAGCGCTGGGCGGGCATTCGTGGTGGTTAATTTAAACATCGACTATCGCGCGGCGGCCGTCCAGGGGGACGATTTGCAGGTATTAACGGGCATCGTCGACGTTGGTGAGCGAAGTGCGCTCTGCCATCACCGTATCATTCGATCTGACGGCACTTTGATCGCCCAGGCCGACCTCACCTTCGTGCTGCTGGATGTGAAGGCCAATAAAGCCGCCGCCATCGAAGGTGAGGTGTGCGACGTGCTACGGGGACTGATCGTGCCCAAAGAGGCGTTTACGGCCTAAATGGCAATGGCGGTGTCACCGACTGCCCTTGATGCGCATGCAGTGGTATGATGTCACGGTATCTGCGCGCCGCCTTCATGTACTCAGTCTCGTACGATGAAAGGCGGCATTTTCAAGCGCTTTCAACTCTCGCAGTGCCAATGCAGTGCAAAGGATCTGACTTTCATGGGTGACATCGCCAGAGAAATCTTGCCCGTCAATATTGAAGACGAGCTCAAACAGTCGTACCTCGACTATGCGATGAGTGTCATTATCGGCCGCGCGCTACCTGATGTGCGCGACGGCCTGAAGCCCGTTCACCGGCGTGTGCTGTTTGCCATGCATGAACTGGGCAATGACTGGAATAAACCGTACAAGAAGTCGGCGCGTGTCGTCGGCGATGTCATCGGTAAATACCACCCGCACGGAGATAGTGCGGTGTATGACACCATCGTACGCATGGCGCAGCACTTCTCCATGCGTCATGTGCTGGTCGATGGTCAAGGTAACTTTGGCTCCATCGACGGTGATAACGCGGCGGCCATGCGTTACACCGAGGTGCGCATGGCGCGTCTAGCCCATGAGCTGCTGGCGGATCTCGAAAAAGATACCGTCGATTGGGTCGATAACTACGACGGCACCGAACGTATCCCCGAAGTGCTGCCCACCAAAGTGCCGAACCTGCTGATCAACGGCTCATCAGGCATTGCCGTGGGCATGGCCACCAACATTCCTCCCCATAACATGCGGGAAGTGATCGATGGTTGCCTGGCGCTGATCGACGACTATACCTTGACCGTCGATGACCTCATGCAGTACATCCCCGGGCCTGATTTCCCCACCGGCGGCATCATCAATGGTCGTGCCGGCATTCTCGATGCTTACCGCACTGGCCGTGGACGTATTTACGTGCGCGCGTGCCACACCATCGAGCACGACGATAAAACCGGCCGCGATCACATTATCATCACTGAGCTGCCTTATCAGGTGAACAAAGCCCGGTTGATTGAGAAGATTGCCGAGCTGGTTAAAGAGAAGAAAATCGAAGGTATTGCTGAGCTGCGCGATGAGTCGGATAAAGATGGCCTGCGCGTGGTGATTGAGATCAAGCGCGGTGAGTCCGGCGAAGTGGTCGTCAATAATCTGTTCGCCCAGACGCAGCTGCAGAACGTGTTCGGCATCAACATGGTGGCGCTGGAGAACGGCCAGCCCCGCACGTTGAACCTCAAAGAGATGCTCGAAGCGTTTATTCGTCACCGCCGTGAAGTGGTGACGCGGCGCACGCTATATGAACTCAAGAAAGCGCGTGAGCGTGGCCATCTGCTTGAAGGTTTGGCCGTCGCGATTTCGAACATAGATGAAGTCATTGAACTGATTAAAGCCTCGCCTAACGCCGCTGAAGCGCGTGAAAAGCTGCTGGCGAAAGTGTGGAAGCCGGGTCAGGTAACCGCGATGCTGGAGCGTGCCGGTGCCACTTCCTGCAAGCCGGAGGATCTGGATGAAGGATTTGGACTGAACCCCTCTGCCACCGAATATCGGCTTTCCCCCGCTCAGGCTCAGGCCATTCTTGAATTGCGCCTGCACCGCCTTACTGGGCTTGAAACCGAGAAGCTGCTGGATGAGTACCTCTCGATTCTTGAGAAGATCGCCGAGTTTACCGAAATTTTGGCTTCCGCTGACCGCCTGATGGAAGTCATCCGTGAAGAGCTGCACGCGGTGCGCGACCAGTTCGGCGATGATCGCCGCACGGAAATTCAGGCCAGCCACCTGGATCTGTCCATCGAAGACCTAATTGCCGAAGAAGACATGGTGGTCACGGTGTCGCGTTCGGGCTACGCCAAGACGCAGCCGCTTTCGGACTATCAGGCTCAGCGTCGGGGTGGTCGCGGCAAGTCCGCCACGGCCATGAAGGACGAGGACGTCATCGAGCACCTGCTCGTGGCTTCGACCCACGACACCGTGCTGCTCTTCTCTAACCGTGGCAAGGTGTATTGGCTGAAAGTGTACGAAATGCCCAATGCAAGCCGCGGCTCTCGTGGCAAGCCTTTGGTGAACATGCTGCCGCTGGAAGAGGGCGAATCGGTCAACGCCATCCTGCCTGTGCGTGATTACGACCCCGAGCACTACATTTTCTTCGCCACCGCAAATGGTACGGTCAAACGTACCAGCCTTGAGCAGTTCTCTCGCCCGCGTAGCGTTGGCCTGATTGCGATTGACCTGGAAGAGGGTGACCGCTTGGTCGGTGCTGCGATTACATCGGGCAGCGACCACGTCATACTGCTCTCCTCGAATGGCAAAGCGATTCGCTTTGAAGAGGGCAATGTGCGCGCCATGGGCCGTACCGCTCGCGGCGTACGTGGTATGCGCTTAGCAGGCGATGCGGAAGTTATCAGTCTGATTATTCCGAAGAGCCAGCAGATTGATGCCGAAGCCGATGCCGAGGTAGCTGCGCAGGCAGAGGCGGTGGAGCAAGCCCAGGGCGAAGGCCAGATTTATATTCTGACGGCCAGTGAGAATGGCTACGGCAAGCGCACCCGACTGGAGGAGTTTCCGCTGCGCGGCCGTGGCGGCCAGGGCGTCATTGCGATGCAGACCAGCGAGCGTAATGGCTCATTGGTTGCCGCTATGCAGGTGTATGACAGCGACGAAATGATGCTGATTACCGATCGCGGCACGCTGGTGCGTACTCGCGTGGAAGAAGTGTCAACGACTTCGCGTAATACTCAGGGTGTGATGCTGATTCGCTTGGGTAAAGAAGAGAAGCTGGTGAAAACCGTTCGCGTTGATGAGCCCGAAGAGTCCGATGTTTTAGAGGCAGGCGAGCCAGCAGACGTAGACAATGGCGCACAGGAACCGGGAAGCGATGACACGTCATTATAACTTTTGTGCAGGGCCTGCAGCCCTGCCAACCGCCGTTTTAGAGCGAGCGCGTAACGAATTGCTTGACTATCAGGGGCGTGGTTTGTCTGTGATGGAGATGAGCCATCGTAGTGATGAGTTTATTGCCATTGCAGAACGTGCCGAGGCAGATCTTCGTGAACTGCTAGCAATTCCCAGCAATTACCAAGTGCTCTTCTTGCAGGGCGGCGCAAGCATGCAGTTCTCGATGCTGCCGATGAATTTACTGGGCCAGGGCGGTAGCGCTAACTTTATCCAAACAGGCATTTGGGGAAAGAAAGCGTTAAGTGAAGCCAAGCGGCTTGGCTTCAGCTGCCATGTGGCTGCCAGCAGCGAGGCTAATGGTCACACTGCCGTGCCTGATGAGGCATCGTTATCAATCACCAATGACGCGGCCTATCTGCACTACACCTCGAATGAAACCATTGGCGGTTTAGAGTTTGATTACACGCCCCAGATAACCCGCGCTGACGGTGCAGCCGTGCCGCTGGTGTGCGATATGTCGTCGAATATTCTCTCTGGCCCGATTGATATCAGTGATTTTGGCGTGGTGTACGCTGGCGCGCAGAAAAATATCGGCCCGGCGGGGTTAACCATCGTGGTCGTACGTGACGATCTGCTAGGTAAAGCCCCTAGCACGATTCCATCACTTTTTGATTATCAAATGCTGGCAGAAGCGGGCTCTATGGTGAACACCCCGCCGACTTATGCCTGGTATCTATCGGGCTTGGTTTTCCAATGGCTTAAAAATGACATCGGTGGCTTAGATGCAATGGATGCGCTGAATCAGCGCAAAGCGCAAAAGCTTTACGCTGCCATTGATGCCAGCGCCTTCTACAGTAACCCTATCGCCGTACCTAACCGTTCGCGTATGAACGTACCGTTTGTGTTGGCGGATGCGCGTTTGGATAAAGCGTTTTTACAAGAAGCCGATGAGGCAGGCCTGCTAAACCTTAAAGGCCACCGCAGCGTAGGTGGTATGCGCGCTAGTTTATATAACGCCGTTCCAGAAGAGGCGGTCGATTCCTTAATCGCCTTTATGGCGGATTTTGAACAACGAAGAGGCTAACCATCATGTCCGATACGCCGATCAATTTAGATGACTTGCGTCAACGTATCGACCAGTTGGATGGCGATATTCTGCGCTTGATCAGTGAGCGTGCCAGCTGCGCCCAGCAGGTGGCGCACGTTAAGCTCGCCCAAGATCAAGATGCCGTGTTTTACCGCCCAGAGCGCGAAGCGCAGGTGTTACGGCGCATTATGGCGCTGAATAAAGGCCCGCTGGACGCTGAAGAGATGGCCCGCCTGTTCCGCGAGATTATGTCGGCCTGCCTCGCGCTGGAGCAGCCGGTAAAAGTGGCCTACCTAGGGCCGGAAGGCACTTTTACCCAGCAAGCGGCGCTCAAGCATTTTGGCGAAAGTGCGGTAAGCCTGCCTATGGCCGCTATCGATGAAGTGTTCCGCGAAGTGGAAGCAGGCGCGGTGAACTATGGCGTGGTGCCGGTGGAAAACTCCACTGAAGGGGTGGTGAACCACACGCTCGATACCTTTATGGACTCTTCCATCAAGATTTGTGGCGAGGTAGTACTACGCATTCACCACCATCTCTTAATTAGCGAAACAACGCGCAAAGACAAAGTCTCGCGTATCTACTCGCACCCCCAGTCGTTTGGCCAGTGTCGTAAATGGCTGGATGCGCATTACCCACATGCTGAGCGTGTGCCGGTTTCCTCCAACGCTGAAGCGGCTAAATTGGTGAAAACCGAATGGCACAGCGCGGCGATTGCCGGCGACATGGCTGCCAAGCTCTACGGCTTAGAGCGCATTGCCGATAAAATCGAAGACCGTCCGGATAACTCGACGCGCTTTTTGATTATTGGTAATCAAGATGTGCCTATGTCAGGTGAAGACAAAACTTCCATTGTGGTAGCCATGCGTAACCAGCCAGGCGCGCTTCACGACCTGTTGGAGCCATTCCATCGCCACAAGATCGATTTAACCCGCATCGAGACGCGCCCTTCGCGCACAGGCGTATGGAATTACGTGTTCTTCATTGATTTCAAAGGCCACCGTGATGAGCCGAGTGTAGCGGCTGTGCTGGAAGAGGTGCGTCTGCGCGCTGCTGAGTTGCGCGTATTGGGTTCTTACCCTCAGGGCGTGCTGTGACGGTGTTAGCACAAGGTGCTGGGCGTGAAGTGTGTCATGAACCGCGAATTTTAATCGTCGGGCTGGGCTTAATTGGTGGTTCGCTAGCAGCGGCGCTGCGCGCTTCTGGTTTTTCCGGGGAAATTATTGCCTGCGACCCTAATAAAGACGAGATTGCTCTAGGTATTGAGCTGGGGCTTGTTAACGCTGGCGGCACGCAGCTAGCTGAGCTGCTGGATGATGTTTCCATGGTGGTCCTGGCAGTGCCCGTACTGGCAATGGAAAGCGTGATGACCGCACTGGCCCAGGCGCTTCCTAACGCGGCTGATGATGTAGTGATCACCGATGTGGGTAGTACCAAAGCCACCATTCGTGAATGTGCCGAACGCGTGTTTGGTTACGTATTACCTAATATCGTCTTAGGGCATCCTATCGCGGGCTCAGAAAAGAGTGGTGTGGCAGCGGCCAACCCGACGCTTTATGTTAATCACAAAGTGATTCTGACGCCCGAACCTAACGTCGATGCTGATGCACTAGCACGCGTGGAAAAGCTCTGGCAGACGTGTGGTGCAGAAGTCTTGCAAATGAGCGTCGAGCGCCACGATCAGGTGCTGGCACGCACGAGTCACCTGCCGCACCTTTTGGCGTTCTCTCTAGTGGATACGCTGGCGCGTCAGGATGAGCGGCTGGATATTTTTCGTTACGCTGCGGGCGGATTTCGTGATTTTACCCGTATTGCAGGCAGCGACCCGGTCATGTGGCGGGATATTTTTATCGCCAACCGAGAAGCAGTGCTGTCGTCACTAGACGACTTTGAAGCAGGGTTAAAGCGTCTTCGTTGCGCCGTTGAAAGCGGTGATAGCGATGCGCTAATTGCAACGTTTGATCGTGCCAGCCACGCGCGACACTATTTTGATACGTTATTGAATAAAACCAGTTATCAGGCGGAATATCATATGCAACCACACGGTAAAGTGACTTATCGCGTGCAGCCAGGCGGCCAAGCGCAAGGCCGTCTTCGCGTGCCGGGCGATAAATCCATATCCCATCGCTCTATTATGCTGGGTGCTCTGGCGGAAGGTGTGACGGAAGTAAAAGGCTTCTTGGAAGGTGAGGATAGCCTAGCGACTCTACAAGCTTTTCGCGAGATGGGCGTGGCCATTGAGGGGCCGCACCAGGGGCGAGTCACTATCCACGGTGTGGGCATGCAGGGTTTGAAAGCGCCCGCAGGGCCGCTCTATGTAGGCAACTCCGGTACGGCTATGCGGCTCTTTGCCGGTTTGCTGGCGGGCCAATCTTTCGATAGCGAGCTGACCGGCGATGAGTCGCTCTCTAAGCGGCCGATGGGGCGTGTGGCAGATCCGCTGCGTCTGATGGGCGCTACCATCGATACCGCCGAAGGCGGCCGTCCGCCGTTAAAGATCCACGGCGGTGCGCCGCTGAAAGGTATTTACTACGACATGCCGATGGCCAGCGCGCAGGTAAAGTCATGCCTGCTGCTTGCTGGGCTCTATGCCGAAGGTGAAACCCGTGTGCGCGAGCCAGCTCCTACCCGTGACCATACCGAGCGTATGCTTAACGGCTTTGGATACGCCGTTTCACGCGAAGGGGATACCTGTTGGCTACAAGGTGGCGGACAATTAACGGCTGGGTCGATTGATGTGCCCTCCGATATTTCGTCAGCGACGTTCTTCCTTGTCGCAGCTGCCATTACGCCGGGCTCGGATATCACGTTAGAGCATGTAGGTATCAATCCAACCCGCATTGGCGTGATCAATATTTTGAAATTGATGGGCGCCGACTTAACGCTTGAAAACGAACGTGAAGTGGGTGGAGAGCCAGTGGCGGATATTCGTATTCGTTACGCGCCCCTAAAAGGTATTGATATTCCCGTCGATCAAGTGCCGTTGGCTATAGATGAGTTCCCGGCGCTATTCATCGCGGCGGCCAATGCTCATGGCACGACGCGCCTGCGCGGCGCGGAAGAGCTGCGGGTGAAAGAGTCCGACCGTATCCAGGCCATGGCCGATGGCCTTGCTGTGCTTGGCGTTGAGCATACGGTGGTGGAAGACGGTATCGATATTATTGGTAACGGCAACGACAGCGTGCCGAGCTATGGCGGCGGCCGTATCGATAGCTTGGGCGACCACCGTATTGCTATGGCGTTTGCCATTGCGTCGCTACGCGCAGGTGATGAAATCATTATTGACGACTGTGCGAATGTCGCTACCTCGTTCCCGGATTTTGTTGCGCTGGCGCAGCGCATTGGTATGAGTGTTAGCGTGGAGGGTGCTAATGACCGCTAAGGTACCTGTGCTGACAATCGATGGCCCCGGCGGTGCTGGCAAAGGCACGATTAGCAGCCTTGTGGCCGAGCGTTTAGGTTGGCACCTATTAGACAGTGGGGCACTTTATCGTCTAACGGCCCGGGCGGCCGTCAAGCATCATGTCGCCCTAGATGATGAGGCGGCACTGGCAGCGATTGCCACTAAGCTAGATGTTGCCTTTCCTGTGGTAGATGGTCAGCCTTGCACCTTGTTAGAGGGCGAAGACGTTGGGCAGGTGATTCGTACCGAGCAAGCAGGTGAACTTGCTTCTCAGGTCGCAGCACTGCCTAGTGTGCGCGCAGCACTACTTCAGCGCCAGCGAGATTTTTGCCAATTACCTGGACTGGTGGCAGACGGCCGCGATATGGGAACTGTCGTATTTCCCGAGGCGCCGTTGAAGGTTTTTCTCACCGCCAGCGCCGAAGAACGGGCTCGCAGAAGGCATCTACAGTTGCAGGAAGCAGGGGTGGATGCTAGTCTGTCGAGTCTTTTAAAGGAGATTCAGGCACGCGATGCACGCGATACGCAACGCAGTGTGGCTCCTCTCAAGCCGGCAGATGATGCCATTACGCTTGATACCACGCGCCTGAGCATACCGGAAGTGGTTGATCGGCTGACCGAACTGCTTGCCCAACGCGGCATGTCTAACGGCATTTGATTCTCCCTTGCGGCGTTTTTGGAAAGGTGTCACGACGTGGCAGGGCGATAACTCCATATCAGTGAGCCCGGTCAGGTCTAACCAGCGCTAACGCCTCCAAAAGCAGAGTGACATTAGGCCCGTACTCGCTGGTGGTACGGAGAAGGCAGTTATGCCTCAACAACGTTGATCACGTAGGAAAACCATGAGCGAAAGCTTTGCTGAACTGTTTGAACAGTCTCTTAACGACATCAACATGGAGCCAGGCGCTATCGTCGCGGCCCAGGTTGTCGACATTGACGGTGACTGGGTTACCGTTAACGCTGGTCTGAAATCCGAAGGTCAGATCCCTGCGGCACAATTCCGCGATGAGAATGGTGAACTGACCATCGCTATCGGTGACGACGTTCACGTTGCACTGGAAGCCGTTGAAGATGGCTTCGGTGAAACGCGTCTGTCCCGTGAAAAAGCCAAGCGCGCAGAAGCTTGGAAAATTCTGGAAGCAGCCTTCGAGAAAGACGAAATCGTCAAGGGCGTGATCAACGGTAAAGTCAAAGGCGGCTTCACTGTCGATGTCGACTCTATCCGTGCCTTCTTGCCGGGCTCTCTGGTTGACGTTCGTCCGGTTCGCGACACGGCACATCTGGAAAACAAAGAGCTGGACTTTAAAGTCATCAAGCTTGATCCGAAGCGCAACAACGTCGTTGTATCGCGTCGTGCCGTGCTGGAAGCAGAAAACAGTGCCGAGCGTGAAGCGCTGCTGGCCACTCTGCAAGAAGGTCAGCAAATCAAGGGTATCGTTAAGAACCTGACCGACTACGGTGCTTTCGTAGATCTGGGCGGCGTTGATGGCCTGCTGCACATCACCGACATGGCTTGGAAGCGTATCAAGCATCCGTCTGAAATCGTTGCCGTTGGCGACGAAATCAACGTCAAAGTGCTGAAGTTCGACCGTGAGCGCAACCGCGTTTCACTGGGTCTGAAGCAGCTGGGCGAAGATCCGTGGGTCAACATCAAAGAGCGTTACCCGGAAGGCACCAAAGTGCACGCGGTCGTCACTAATCTGACGGACTACGGCTGCTTTGCTGAGCTGGAAGAAGGCGTTGAAGGTCTGGTTCACGTGTCTGAAATGGACTGGACCAACAAGAACATTCATCCGTCTAAAGTCGTTCAAGTGGGCGATGATGTTGACGTGATGGTTCTTGATATCGATGAAGAGCGTCGTCGCATTTCTCTGGGTATCAAGCAGTGCACTGCTAATCCGTGGGAAACGTTCAACGCTGAATACAACAAGGGCGACCGTGTTTCCGGTACCATCAAGTCAATCACTGACTTCGGTATCTTTATCGGCCTTGAAGGCGGTATCGACGGTTTGGTTCACCTGTCCGACATCTCTTGGACAGAGACTGGCGAAGAAGCCGTTCGCAACTTCAAGAAAGGCGACGAAGCAGAAGCCGTTATTCTGTCTATCGACCCGGAGCGTGAGCGCATCTCCCTGGGTATCAAGCAAATGGATTCCGATCCGGTTGCTGAGTACCTGTCAGTGAATGACAAGGGCAGCATTGTTACCGGTCGCGTTGTAGAAGTTGACGCTAAAGAAGCACACGTTGAGCTGGCAACTGACGTTATTGCCATTCTTAAAGCGTCTGAAATTAGCGCAGACCGCGTTGAAGATGCACGCAATGTGCTGAACGAAGGCGACAGCGTTGAAGCGCGTATTGTCAGCGTCGATCGTAAGAGCCGTCAGATCAATCTGTCGGTGAAAGCGAAAGAGCAAGACGACACTCGTCAGAACCTGAAGAAACTGCGTGACCAAGAGCCGGAAGCAGCAGGTGGCCCGACCACTATCGGTGATCTGATCAAGCAGCAGATGGGTCAAGACTAAATTATTAGTTTTTCCTACTAAAACGCCGCCCAAAAGGGCGGCGTTTTTTTGCAAAAATTTTACACACTTTTCTTTGTTGGCTTAGTCAGAAGTAAGTGGATGATTGGGTTAATAAGCAAAGGCTTTAAAGCGCTATTGTGGATTGTAAAATTGTTTAGTAAATGGACCAAAATGAACTAGACTGTTGTCAATTACAGAGTTTAAGGCAATAATGTGTCCGCATCCTGAACTAATCGGTATTGAGTTGCCCAGCTGAATGCCATCGCAGTTAAAACCAAGCTAAAAGGATTTCCTATGTCACTGTTAAACGACTACATTCAAAAAGAGCAGCAGCTTAAACAGCTTCAAGAAGAGCTGCAGCGTCTTGAAGGCGACCAGCGCCTGAAAAGCGAGCTTGAGTTTAAAGCTAAACTTGAAGCACTGATGAACGAGTTTGGTAAGCGTCCTGCAGATGTAATTGCGCTTTTGGATCCGACTACTGATCAGCGCAGTGCCAAAGCAGCGCCGGCCGCCTCTGCTCGCCGTAAGCGTCGTTTAAAAATCTATAAGAACCCGCATACTGGTGAAGTGATCGAAACCCGTGGTGGGAACCATAAAGGTCTGCGTAGCTGGAAAGATGAGCATGGTGATGAAGCTGTCGAGTCCTGGTTCGTGCGCATGGAAGACTAAGTAGTTTAACCGGCATTTCTAATAGAAATGCCGGTTTTGTTTTTAGAGGGTTAGTTTCAAGCAGCGACCTAGAAGACTGGCTGGGAAGTCAGCAGGGTTTGGCGCTGCGGACTAGCCAGCCACTAGTTCAGCATCAACCAGTTCAATAAATGTGCGTTGCTTCTCTCAGTAGTGGCACCCGCAGCTCTAAGTGATCGGGATGCCATAAAATCCGTGGGGATTCTCCACTAATGTGAAAGCGATGTTGTTGATTGAGCAGCTGCAGTAGCGTTGATGTCAATGCATCTGATAGCTCATCAAAATCATCAAAGAAGGTTTTTGCATAGTGTTGTGCAGGAATTTCAATGCGCCGGTAAGCAACTGGTAGGGCTAAATTTTCTGTATTTGCTGTGTGGGTTAAATAGAGACCAATGTCAGTTCTTGACTTGCGTACCTTAGCGCCTGCCTCAAGGGCGTCAACTTTGTCTGCGAGCAGGTCAGGTAGCGCTACTGTAGGTGTCGCACGCTGCTAAAAGACTGGCGATAATGCCTAGGCGTCAGCTGATAGCGCCGCTGAAATGCGCGCGAAAACGATGAATGGTTTGCATACCCGCAGCGAATGGCAATATGCGCTATATTTTGTGGGGTAAGCGATAGCAAGACCGCTGCTCGCTCTAAGCGCCTCTGCTCACGATAAGCGCTAGGAGAGGTGTTGAAGCAGTGACGAAATTGCCGCCGTATCTGTGACGCTGAATATCCCAAGTGATTAGCAAGGTCTTCTATACTTAGCGATTGGTCAAGCGTGTCCTGTAGCCAGATCTCAGCTCGCGACATTGCATTGAACATTATCTGGCCTCCCATGCGTGAGTCATACAGGTCAGTTGATAGCTTGCCTGTGATGCACCCTCCCGGTGCTTGTTGTTGCTGGTAACCTGGTGGTCCATGACTTTTATCGTTGCCACCAGTGTTTGAGTGTTATCTACAGAGCGGCCATCCATGGCTCGTGATGGAACGTGATGCGTTTGACGTTCGATAGATAGCCGGATAATCATTATTACCGATTAGTGGCTTCATCACGATAGTGTCTTTATGCTGCTAAGCTGAAGCAAAGGCAAGTTTGCTATGAGAGTTTACGCGTTTGTGCACAGTTTTTTGTAAATAAAGTCTGTTTTGCAGACATATCGACCATCCCAAGTAAGGTGTAAATGAAACATCGATGAAATATCAAAAGGTTCAAAAACAACTGGATGAGCGTGAAAAGCTGCGTAAGTTTCGTGAGCTGGATGACGCCTTTGCGCAAGCATTGCGTCAGTTGGAAGATCCTGATAGTGACTTTGATATTCCAACAGGGCCCCCTGTACGCTCTTTAGCGGCGCTTGAGGCTGATGATCAGGCTGAGCGGCAGAAGGAACAGGATCTGCTGTTCAGCCAGCGCTTCAAGGCCTTGCTGAAGGAGTATGATTTATCAGAGGGTGGAGTAAGCGAACTGATACAGACGCTATTGGCCTACGGACTATGGGAGGTGGATCGCATGCCCGCCCAAAGTGGCAGTGGGCACTAACGGTAGCGATATACCCGCAAGCTAGGTAGAAATACGTCACTCTCCAGCTTTTCATCCCGACGCTTTGCCCGCGTACGCTGCGCGGGCGGCTCTAGGGGCGGCATTTTAATATGTGGCAAGCGATTTTCAGGGGCGGGAACAATAAGCGGCATGGCAATATTTAATGCGCGCCGGGTATGGCCGTCTTCTAGTGGTTCTGTAAAAAACAGGTTGCCGCGCATGAGCGGGGCTTGGTTTTGTACCTGTGCTAGCGGTTCGCTGCTTGGTATTCCCGCTAGTCTACGTAGCTGAATGCGGATATGTGGCGAGTCGGTATCTAACTGCAAGAGTTTTTGCTCTGCTTCTTGTACGGTAATTTTTTTTATTGAGCGGCCACTGCTATACCAAGCAAAGCGAACGCGCGATACCGGTGCCGGGGCAATAGGAAGGTGCCGCCAACACTGCTTAAGGTGCAAGCGCGCCAAGCCACCCTGACGCAGCACGTTATCCACGTCTGGGTGGCGTTGAGGCAAGCGGTGTTTGGCTTGGCTGAGTGTATTTGGCTGTGCCTGTTTAATATGCTGAAGCAGGTCGCTAATGTGTGCTTTAGCGCGGTTAACCGCCGTAAATTTTTCAAGTAATTCATCATCTGCTGCGATAAGCGCAATGTAGTTACGCGTCTCGCGCCCATCTTGGCCCTGCTGATGCCACATATCGAGCAGGGCTTGGCGTAGCCAAGACCTACCCCCAGGGTAGGGCTGAAAGTGCCATGTGGCTGATTGCTGCTGCTCATAATAAGTGGCTGCATGATCTATAGCTGCCATCAAGTCATCGAAACGGGCATCCAGCTCATGCAGCAAGTGGTAAACGGGCAGGGCATTATCGTTCATGGCAGAACACTCATGGGCTAAGAGAGCGGGGCGTCTCTATCCGCTTGGGCAAGCAGCGCGTCCAAATCGGCTTCATCCATCGCGGATTCGCCCGAAATGCGGTGAGACTCTTCCGCCCAAGCGCCTAGGTCAAGCAGCTGGCATCGTTTGCTGCAAAAAGGGCGGTAGGCGCTCTCTGGGCTCCAGACGACTGGCTTGCTGCATTGAGGGCAAGCGACCTCTAGCGGTGCATCGTTAGCGGGTGTTGGCATAGAACTCTCCTTGAGCTAGAGGTATTTATTTCGGTAGTGCTGATCAAGCTGCGTTACCTGTTGCATCATCGAAGCATGGTCTCCGCTGTTATCAATAACATCATTGGCCTTAGTAAGGCGCTCTTCACGGGGAAGCTGGGCGGCGAGAATAGCATGCACTTGAGCCTCGCTCACGTCGTCTCGCGCACGTGTCCGCGAAAGCTGCAGCTCAACGGGCACATCGACTACAACGGTGCGATCCACCAGCTTGTCTTGGCCTGACTCAAATAACAACGGCGATACCAGCAGCACATAAGGTGATTGGCGCTGTAAGCGCTCTAGATGTACGAGAATGCGTTCGCGCACGCGAGGATGGGTCACCGACTCCAGCCATTTGCGCTCGGTAGGGTTGTCAAACACAATGCTGCGCAAAGCTGCACGGTTTAACGTGCCGTCAGCGTGTAGTACATCATTTCCGAAGTGTTCTCTGATAGCCGCTAGCGCTGGTTCGCCAGGCATGACGACTTCCCTGGCCACATCGTCGGCGTCTACCCAGCCGATTCCCAGCGAACCAAACGCCCGAGCAACGGTAGACTTACCGGAACCGATACCGCCTGTTAACCCAACAATCATGGCTGTTCCCTAAATAGTGGCGCTGCTATCGTCATGGGCATAGATAATAGCTGGCCACAGTAAGATGGACGAAATGACCAATGCTAATATAGCAGTGACGTATAGAGCGCCATCAGCTCATCGCCCGCTAATAAGCAAACCCAACCCGCCAGGGCTAGAAAAGGGCCAAAAGGCAGCGGCTGGCCGCGCAAATGAGGGGAGCTGGCTTGCGCCGCCAAGCCCACAAGGGCACCAATGCCTGCCGATACGATCAACAGTAATGGCAGCATGGGCCAACCGACCCAGGCGCCTAACGCCGCTAGCAGCTTAAAATCGCCAAACCCCATACCCTCTTTGCCCGTTAATAGCTTAAACAGCCAGTAAAAGCTCCAGAGGATTAAGTAGCCAGCCATGGCGCCGATTACCGCGCTGGGCAACATAATGGGCTGAAAGAGCAGCTGATAGAGCAAGCCCGCCCAGAGCAAGGGCAGGGTTAACATATCCGGCAGCAAATACGTACGAAAATCGATAACCGCCAGCGCCAAAAGTGTTAAGCAGGCCGCATAAATAAACAGGGCGCTTGCTGTTATGCCATAAAGCGCCACAACGGCCACTGCTAATAGCCCGCCCATCAGTTCAACCAGTGGGTACTGTGCACTAATGGGAGATTGGCAGTTTGCGCACTTACCGCGCCGTTTTAACCAGCCAAGCAGCGGTAAGTTATCATGCCACGCAATCGGATGCTCGCAGCGCGGGCACATCGAACCAGGGGTTGCGAGATTAAAGCGGGGCGCTGTTTCTGCCGGAAACTCCAGCGAAGCTAGGGCTTCATTGCGCCAGCGCCTCATCAGCATGACCGGTAGGCGAGTAATCACCACATTTAAAAAGCTGCCAAAACAAAGCCCGAGTAGAAGAGCAGGCGCCCACTCGAGCGGTGAAGGGAGATACATAAATGTCCTTTTTAACTGCCTGAAAATAGGAGAGGCCACCGTGGGCAGCGCATGTAGAAAACGGCTATAACGCAGAGCCTAAATTGAAAATTGGCAAGTACATGGACACGACAACACCGCCGACTAATAAGCCCAACACAACGATAATAACGGGTTCCATTAACGATGTGAGTGCATCCACTTTATTATCAACTTCCTCTTCGTAATAATCTGCCACTCGATTCAGCATGGCATCTAAAGAGCCTGCCTCCTCACCGATACTGACCATTTGAACCGCCAGGGCTGGAAAACGATTTGTCATGCGCATCGCAAAATGTAATTGCTGCCCCGTCGCCACGTCTTGGCGAGTTTGCACCACGGCGTGTTCGTAAACCTTATTGCCGGTTGCTCCGGCGGCTGTGTCTAACCCTTCTACCAGTGGGACACCGGAAGAAAATGTGGTGGCCAATGTGCGAGAAAAACGCGCAACCGCAGATTTGTGCATGATGTCGCCGATAATCGGTAATCGAAGTAGTAATGCATGCATGCGGTAAGCGATATTTGGTGAACGCTGGATGCCTTGTTTAAGCAAGAATATGGCCGCTACCAGCGCGCCAAATGCTGTTAGCCAGTACTGTTGGGCAAGCTTCGATAGATTTACCGTCATTTGCGTAAGCGCAGGTAGTTCCGCCCCGAAGCTTTGAAACATACTTTCAAATTCAGGTACCACTTTCACCAGAAGCAGCATGGTAACCGCAATACCAATCGCCATGACCGCAGTGGGATACCACAGTGCCTTTTTAACACGTGCTTTCAGGGATTCTACTTTCTCTTTATAGGTTGCAACGCGATCCAGCATTTGATCTAGGGCGCCTGCTTGTTCACCAGCATCTACCAAGTTAACAAACAGGCGGTCAAAATGTTTTGGGTGTTGGCGAAGCGCATCCGAGAAGCTAGAGCCAGAAGACACATCGCTCATCATTTGCTGTATCAGGGCCACCATGGCGGGTTTTTTTAGGCTTTCAGCGACTACTTGGAGCGCTTGTAAAAGTGGGATGCCTGCTCGAATCATAGTGGCCATTTGACGCGCAAACACCATGATGTCGTTAGGGTTGATGCGGCCGTTGCCGCCAATGCCGCCTTTTTTAGTGATACGCCGAATATCAATATTTTGTTTGGCGAGTTCGGCGGTGACTTCCGCTTTGCTGCGGCCAATCATTTCGCCGCTTAACGTTCTGTTTTGGGGGCCTTTGCCTATCCACTTCCAGCGCGATAACTTGATGGCGGGAGTTTGGCGCCTACGAGCACGTTTAGCCATGCCTTACTCCTTACTTACGCGGTTAATCTCTTCAAGGCTGGTGATACCTTGCATGACTTTTAATAGGCCGCTGCGATGGAGACTGGGATAGCCCTCCCTGCGGGCCTGCTGGTCAATTTCTAGCGAATTAGCATCGCGCATGATGAGCTGACGCATCGATTCTGTAATGGGAACAACTTCATAGATACCAATCCGCCCTTTGTAACCTTGGGTGCAGTGTTTGCAACCCACGGCTTTATATAGGGTGGCTTGGTTAATTTCCTCGTTGTTTAGCCCCTCTTTTTGAAGCGCCTTACGCGGTATTTCAATGGGCTCTTTGCAATGATGGCAAAGTTTACGCGCTAAGCGCTGTGCAATAATTAAACTAACGGCACTTGCAATGTTGAAGGACGAAACGCCCATATTGGCTAATCGTGTGAGTGTTTCGGCTGCCGAGTTAGTATGCACCGTAGAGAGCACCAAGTGGCCGGTTTGGGCAGCTTTTACCGCAATGTCCGCTGTTTCCAGGTCGCGTATTTCTCCCACCATCACAACGTCCGGGTCCTGGCGAAGGAAGGCGCGCAGGGCGCTGGCAAAGTCGAGGCCGATCTTGGGTAGAATGTTTACCTGGTTAATGCCATCTACTTTGATTTCTACGGGGTCTTCAGCCGTACAAATATTGCGCTCTACTTTATTAAGGATATTAATCCCCGTATAAAGCGAAACGGTTTTACCGCTGCCGGTCGGCCCCGTCACCAAAATCATGCCTTGGGGCTGTTTAAGCGTATGTTCATACAGAGCGCGCTGCTCATCGGTGAAACCTAACTTCTCAATGCCTAGCTGAGCCGCCGTAGGGTCTAAAATCCGCAGCACCAGCTTTTCACCGTATACCGTAGGTAGCGAGTTAACCCGAAAATCGAGAGAACGCGTTCGCGAGAGCTTGAGTTTTATCGCGCCATCCTGGGGTAGGCGGCGCTCCGAAATATCCAGCCGAGCCATAATTTTAAGGCGAGCCGCAATACGGTGGCGCATGGCAAAGGGCGGTCTAGCAACTTCAATCAGCAAGCCATCAACGCGAAAACGGACGCGGTAGAGCGTTTCATAAGGCTCGAAATGAATATCAGAGGCCCTTTGGCGAATGGCGTCTAATAAAATCTTATTAACAAACTTAACGATGGGCGCATCTTCGCTACTCTGCGACGCTTCCTCAAGAGGAACTTCGTTGCCGTCACTGTTTTGTACAATGTTTAACGAACTCACCGCGTCGTCAATGCCATCCAGCTCATCCAACATGCCGCGTTCGTTCTGGGCGAGATAGTTGTTAAGTGCAACGGTGATTTGATCCACCGGAGCAAGCACACCTTCTATGCTTAATCCTGTGGCAAACTGGAGCTCATCTAGCTGGGTAAGCGTTGCTGGATAAGGCACCGCGACGGTTAGGCGGTGGCCATGACGGGCCAGGGGCAGCACATTAAGGTTTTGCAATACTTTAACGGGGTAATCGGCGGCGGGTGGCAGCGTAGTAAGGCGCAGCGCCTCAAGGTCGATAACCGGAAGACCATACTCCCATCCCGCTGCTACGGTAGCTGCAACAGGGTCGGCCAGCCCGCTTTCAATAACGTGTTGAAGCAGCGAAATTTCGAGATCAGAGGCCGTCGACTGTGCGGTGGCCGCTTGTGCATCGCTTAACACGCCGTGTTTAACCAACCGCTGGGCAATGCCGCGCAGGCCGCCGTGAGCTGCCGCGTGGCTAAGTGTCGATTCAAAAGAGGGTTTAGACATGCACGACCTGTGGTAGCAAAGTGGTCAGAATGCGCATACTTGTACCATACTAAGGGTACTGGCGGCACCACGCTTTTCTAAGCGCACGCGTTCGTACAAATGAACGAAGTAGTGGGCCAAATGTAGTTGAAAAAACACTGTGCGTAAGATAATGTAACTAATGTACATTAATTTTGCTTGGCAATACCTGCCAAGCAAAATCTCCTTGGAGATTTTTAGATGCAAGCAACTGCAAAAAACGCGTTTCGCAACCTCAAGCAGGGCGGTTTCACGCTGATTGAGCTGATGATCGTCGTCGCGATCATCGGCGTATTGGCATCCATCGCCGTGCCGCAGTATCAGAACTATGTGGGACGTGCTCAAGCCGCAGAAGCGTTTACCGCAACAGCAGGCATAAGAACAGATATTGCTGTTTATTACGCTGAAAATGGTTCTTTTCTCGGCTACACCTCTTCTGGCGGAAGCGCTAACTTCAACCAAGGTTCTGCTGGTGCTCTTGATGGCCAGTATATTGGAGAAGTTTCATTAAATGGCACTCAAAACGGTGCCTACAGTGTCGAGTTTGATGCAGGGGTCCACGAGGGGGAAACGATTGTATTTACACCTCTGATTAATGGAAGTCCGGCAGCCGTGAGTGACGCGTCTTCTTCCGCTGGTGGACAGATTTCCGGATGGCGGTGTACAGGGCTAAACGCAACATACTTACCTACTGCTTGTAGAGAGTAATATTTTGCAAAATTAAAGGGGCCTTCTGGCCCCTTTTTTGATGGGAGAGACCAGTCGTGGCCAAAAGTGAGCGCAGCTTTACGCTGATTGAACTGGTGGTAGCGGTGTTAGGCGTACTGGCAGCGGTTGCTGTGCCACAGTGACTATGTGGTGCGTAGGGTTCAGCGATGTATACAAAGCTAATAATAGTGGTGCAGGAATATATGATAGACAGCAGGATGGTGCGTGGGTAAAAGTAACGAGCTAGCCCCTTCCACACTGCCTGCTTATTTGTTACCTACACTAAAGCTCCCTGACCACAGTGGAGCTTTTTTTATGAGCCGTTTACTACATCAACTCTTGATCGGCGCTACCGCGCTTATACTAAGCAGTGCCGCGTTGGCCCAGCCCGCCCATGCGCCAGCCCACGGCGCTCGGGATAACGCTTCCCAGCCAGAGCGCTACCGAGGTGGTGAGGGTCGCTACGAAAGCGATTCGCGCCGTTCCCTTAGCAAGGGTTATGTGGATTTGCCGCGCATTAACGAGCGCGAACTGTTGCGCTTGCTGCGCCGTCACGATGCCCCCCGTGCGGAACCACTGCCTCCTGGCATCCAGCGCAATTTAGAGCGGGGTAAACCTTTGCCACCCGGCATTGCCAAGCGCTTTGACGGCCCCATTGCCCATGAGCTGCCCCGTTACCCAGGATACGAGTGGGAGCGTGTTGGCGCTGATGTGGTGTTAATTGAAGCCGCCACCCGTGTGGTGGTCGATGTGTTGGTGGATGCTTTGCGCTAAGCCGTTCCCATGTGTTGGGGCGTTATGGTAATGCCATGGACCAACGCTTATGCTGAGAAACAACAAACACCCCACTGAGGAGCGAATATGGCGGTTTATACCCAGGAAGCGCGGCTGGCACTGGCCATAGAGATTGCCGAAGAGGCTGGGCAGATGATTCGTAATGCCCGAGAGCAGCAAGGGTTTAGCCAGCGGCTGAAAGGAGGGGTCGAGCTAGTTACTGATGTGGACGTTGCCGTCGACACGCTCATTAGCCAGCGCCTGGAGGAGTACTTCCCAGAGGAAGCAAGGTTAAGCGAGGAGCTAAGCCCGGAGCATGCGCTGCATACCCCCGCCGAGCAGCTCTGGGTTGTGGATCCGATTGATGGCACCGTTAATTTTGCCCAGGGCCTGCGCCATGTGGCGGTATCAATCGGCTGGATGGAGCAGGGGGTAGGTAAAGTAGGCGTGATACATGCGCCGTTTTTAGGTGAAACCTTTAGTGCAGCAGAGGGCCTAGGCGCATTCTGCAATCAGCAGCCGATTCAGCCGAGCGGCGCTGAGACCCTTGAAAGCACGCTGGTAGGTACCGGCTTTCCCTATCAAAAAGAGCAGCGTAAAAAACTTCTGCCACGCTTAGAAGCAGTACTCACAGGCTGTCAGGATGTCCGGCGTAATGGTTCAGCGGCGCTGGATTTGTGTGATGTGGCCTGCGGCCGTTTAGATGCTTACTACGAAAGCGTATCGCCCTGGGATTTTGTGGCGGGTTGGGTCATTGCTCGTGAAGCAGGCGCGCGGGTGGGGCATTTAAGCGAGGTGCCTGACGGTGTACCGGAAGACCTCTATCCGGAGCAGTTGCTAGTAACTACCCCTAAGGTTTACGACGCCATGGCGTCCTTATTAAAAGCAGCCGACCACGCTTAGTGGCAAGCGATTGAAAAGAAAGCGCAAAAAGTGCTTTTCATTTGGCGTATAAAACGCTAGTATACGCACCGTCTTGAGGCAAATGCCAAACAGACATCGGAGTGTGGCGCAGCTTGGTAGCGCGTTGCAATGGGGTTGCAAAGGTCGCAGGTTCGAATCCTGTCACTCCGACCAAAAAAGACATATAAAACGGTCACTTAGCGAATCACGCGGTGGCCGTTTTTTGTTGCCTAACGTTCTAGGTGACATATAGGTGACAACCGTCTGGAATTTCCGCGTTTTTAGGGGCAGTTTGACAAGCCGTTGCGCCTCTCCATAAGTGTTGCGTTTTGTTGCCTTTACCGTTGCGTTTTTGGTGAATGCCAAAATGGAAACTTATGCTGGAAACCTAATTGGAAACCACACGCGCTTGAGCGTAACCGATGTTGGAAAAACCTTCTCTCCCGCGTGCGCTCGGCGGTGTCGGCAGCGAAGGCTTTCTCTTGTTTGGGCGGCTTCTTATAGCCAATTTCAGGTGGGACAAGTTGTCCCGCCTGATTTTCTTCCGAATCTGGATGCCGCTGCTCCCAAAGTACCTTGCGGCGTTTACCCTCGCCTCAACCTTGCCATCAGCAAAAAGCCCCAGCGGTTGCCAGGGCTTAGATGTCAACTTTTATCACCCTCTCATGGGGTTTAACTCAGCAGCGTATCCCTTGGCGGCGCAGGATCGCCAACACTTCAGAATTATTTGCAGGATCATACGGCTCAGGTTTAGCCGCTGGCGGCTCTGGTCGCTTGGCTCTCGGCCCAGACTTTGGCCCAGTCGATAGACCGCCGTGGAGCTTACAGCGGCCAGAAGCATAAAGGTCGCGACGTTTGCAGGGCGTCCCGGATCGTGTCTTGGCACCACAGCGTAGGTTGTGGCACTCATCCGGTAAGGGTTGCTGGTCGCCGCGTTCATTGGCACGACACCAGGCGCGGTAGCGTTTGCGAAGTTCGTCTTGGCTGTTCATCGACGGTATCCCCCGGTGGTTTCGCGCATCCAGATTGCGTGAAACTATTGCGCGAAAAGTGCGCGGATTGCGTGAAGTACGCACGGTGATTGCGTACCACTTGTGCGTACTTTTTGCCTCCGGAATGCGCACTTTTATTGCGCACCAGACGTGCGCACCAATGACAGGTTTTGACAGATTCGAGGCCGGGCATTCGAACCAGACCTTCGAACCAATTTCGCATGAACAATGCGAACCTAAGGCGCGAACCACCTTAGGGTTACATTAGGGTCTGGGCACGAAACAAAACGCCCCAGCAAAGGCCAGGGCGCGGTTAATGATGTGGTCAGTGTACCCGGTGCGGCGCGGGCGTCTGCTTTATCTGGTCGAGCATCCCCTGCTGTTCTGCATGGTCGAGCAATTCATCCTCTGGCACGTCCAGCGCTTGAGCAATATCGGCCAGGGCATAGACGGCTTGGCCTTGATCGTCGTACCCGGCGGGCTTCAGGTCGGGGAAGTGTTCGTCCATCCCTTGTCGTAACACCTCCAGGATCGGCAGTCGCAGGAACGGCGGATGCTGTTCATCATAGGCGCGGGCAATCATCGTATCTGTATCGCTACGCTCGACGCCTCCAAAGAAGTGACGGCGGGCCTTGCGCTCGACGTTCTCCAGCAGGATACCGATATGGCTGGCCAGTGGTCGTTGCAGGCGCTCAGGTGGGATTGCCAGCTTATGCGCGGCCCATACCTGCCCGGCGGTTAAGTGATCCAGCGGTTGCCCATGGGTAGCGGCTTGGGTCAGTGATTCGCGTGTGATGGTCATGGTATTGGCTCCTTACGCGGCGGGTGGGGGCAGGTCGTCATCAAGTAAAGCGTTCACCAGCCCTTGCAGGCGGGTAAGGCGTACACGCACCAGGGCGGCCAGTGTGCCCGGTGGTAAGCGCTGCTCGATGGCTTCCAGTGTGGCCGCGCAGCCCATTAGCGTCGCTTGATCGGGTGTTGGTTCCAGTGCCAGCCATACCGCGTTGGCGCTCTCTGCTAAGTCGGTGTCGATACTGCGCAGGCTGGCCGCAAGGCGGCGTGCTTCGGTAGTGGCTTCATCCAGCATGGCGGCTACCTCCCCGTAGTTCGTTGTTAGCGGCGCGTCTGCCTGCATTGTCGCGGGCGGCTTCCCGTGGCTCTGCATCGGCTGATTGCTGCCAAGTGGTGACGTAGCGCTGTGCGGCTTGCAGGGCATCCCGTGGTGGCTGCATCCCAAGGCAGCGGTTCAGCAGCCGTTCATCTTCTGGTACCAAAGCGCAGTGCTGACGAATCAAGCGCAGCCATTGCGGGGCATGATCGACGACGGGGGCGGTGGCGGTTGCCTGAGGGATAGCGGCCAAGGGTGGCGGCAAACTAGGCCATACCGCTTTGACGGCTGCCAGCGCTTGCGGATCGCTCAGCAGGCGGCGGCAATGGGCGCGGGCGGTAGCGTCATCCGGTGCGACTTCAAACACGTCATCCAGTACCACGGCCAACTCGGCGGCGGCTTCCTGTGATAGTTGTGCCATGGCCTCACGCGCCAGCGCTTCCACCAGTCCAAGCGAACGGCCCGCCGCTTTCAGGCCACCAATAATGGCGGCAATCTCTGCCGGGGTAGCGAGTTCGGCCTTCATTGCCTGCTTGCCTGTTTGGTGGTGTCCACGGTGTCCATCATGTCCACTTGGCTCAACCATGCGGGTTACAGCGTGGACACGGGGTGGACATGGCATGGTGTCCGGTGTCCATTTGGCCGTGGCCGAATTGCCTACGTAACGCTGATACAGGTTTTCAAGACTCATGCTCGCCCCCTTCATCCGGTCGCACGGCGTACAGCCGTGAACGCTTGCCGTTAATCTGCACACGCACAGAACGGGCGTTACCTTCGCGCTCTGCTATCCAGCCTGCCGAGTCCAGCGCATCCAGCCCACGGCGAGTATCGAAGCCGCGTAACGCTTCTTTCATTGCTTCGTTAGTTAGCAGATAAACGCGGCCCTCTGGATGGTCACGCCAATAACCAGCTCGGTTATGTACGGTGTGGGTTTGCCTGGGGTCGCCGTCTACGTCGCTAAAGCGGCTGTCTCCGTGGCGCTCAATGAAAGCTCGAACGCTGACCAGGATTTGCTCATGCTCGGTTTGCACACCGCCTTGAAAGGTGCGCCAGCCCTTTAAAGCAACTTCTGCGGCTTCCAAGGCTTCACCTTCCCGCCAGCCCGTTAACTCGTACTCGGTCGCCAGCTCCCCGGCCAATGCAATCAGTACCAATGCCTTAGCAGCACGGCCCTGTAAGGGGTGATCGGTGGCGAAAGCAGGCAGCTTGGCAAACCTATCCACTTCGGCGGCTAGGTCGCGTGACTCTCCCACCAGTCGTTCGATGAAAGCGGGGCCAATGTGGCCGTAATGGCGAGTCACTTCACTTTTTAGGTGGTCAGAAAAGGCGCGCCCATCATCCAGGTGATGCAAGCAATCAAAAGCGCCATGCTGACGTTTGGCGGGTATATCCAGAAGGCGCACGGCTTGACCAGCCTTTGGGCGCTGGCCTGCTTCGCTCATGTGGGCGGCCAGTGTGCGCTCCCCGCTGGATAAAATCGCAATACGCCAGCGGTGGGGGCGTCGTGCGGTGCCGTTGCGGCTAGCACGCGCTTTCCCGGTGCCATTGCCCAAGGCGTAGATGGTCGCGCCAATTTCGCGGCCATCGGCCTCGCCTATCTCATCCAGTATTAAGCAGGTATCGCTCAGCGCAGCGGCCACCCCCTCTAAGCCGTTACCCGTAGCGCGCCAAGTACGTATGAACTCAGGGCCACCCCATACGCTGGCGGCGACTTCTAGCGCTGTCGTCTTGCCGTTGGAGCTATCGCCCACCAAGTGAATGCCCGCTGACTTGCGGTGTGTCATATCCAGCAGTGGGCCAGCCAGTGCAGTAGATACCGCCAGGATAAGCAGCGGGTTATTACTACATAGGCTACCAATATGCTCGCGCCAGCTAGCCAAGGTGCCAGCCTGGGCGTAATCGTCCCGAGTGCCGTAATCGCTCTGGAAGGTAATGCGCCTAGCAAGCTCCCCAGTGCCAAGGGTGCGGCGGGGCATGACAAACACACGTCCATCTTCTAGCTGGTGCCAGCCAACGCGGGTTGCCGCTATCACTCGCTCATCAGGCAGGCATTGCGCCAGGTATTTGTTCAGCAGCTTGTAGGCGTCGGGGTTTATCCGTAACCCCATGTTCAGCAGCTCGCCGCGCATTTCCTCACCGCTACCCTTGAGCAAGTGCAATGGCATCGCCCATTCACGCCAGCCGCCATAAGGTGACTTAAAGCGCAGTAATAGCCCGTGGTTATCGTTGCGTTCATCGTGTGTGGCCGCGTTGCACTCCAAGGGGCCGCATATCCATACGTCGTAAGGTTCTGGATCGCCGTCGCCTTTGGGTTGCCGCTGGCCGTGAAAGTACAGGCCGGGCACACCGTAGCGGGTATGGGTTAAGTAGGTGGCAAAGCCAGGACGAAACGGCTCGCTAACCTCAGTAGGTAGTGCGTCTATGTTGTCCGGTTCCACCTCGCGCCCAAGGGTGGCTGCCTCGTCTTGTGGACACGGGCTAGGGGGTGGTGTCCGCTTGGTGTCCACGCTGGAAGCCGCGTGGTTGTCACGGGTGGACATGATGGACATGGTGGACATATCATTTTGGGCAGGGTCGTGTTTGTCGCTGACTTCCCCAAACAAGTCCAGGTTATCGTCTGGCTGCCAACTCATAAGCTACGCTCCTTACGGCACAAGACCACGTCGGCAAAGTCGGTGCAGCGCTGGCAGTCAGCACAGAACGTTGGCATCAGCACCTTGGCCCCAATAGCGAGTGCAGCCAGCCGGGCCTTTGTTGTGCCGGGGTTGCCGTCGGTGAAACGGTCGTCATCAGCGGCCAGGGTGATCGCCACGTTATCCGGTAGGCGCTGGCGCAAACGGCGGGCCACGGGTTCCAGGTTATCGGCGTTGCGGGCGACTACCACGGGCACGCCTATGGCCTCATAAAGCGCGGCAGCGGTTGCCCATCCCTCAGCTATCAGTACGCGGTCAGCATCAACCAGCTTGCCTACTAGCCCGGCCACGCCTTTAGCCCGGCCACCAAACAACGCCTTCTTGGCACCGTCTGGGTAAATGCGCTCAATGTTGACCAGCTCCCCATCATAGAACAGCGGCACCAGCAGCATGGTGTCACGCTGACGTAGGCCGTGCGGTGCTAGTCGCTTCTTGGTTAGGTAGGGGTGTGACGGATCGGCAGCGCCAGCCGTCGCCCACCATCGACGGGCCTGCTCGGCAGTCTTTACTTGTTGAGCGCGGCGCTCTGCGTCTCGCTGCTCCCGTGCCCGCTGTGCGGCTAGACGTGCCTCAGCAGCAGCGGCGGGGTCAGCCTTGCCGCCAGTGGTAACGGTGTGTTGCTCCCCGGTGTGCCAGAAGCCATACACCGCCACTTCCAGCGAAGGGCAGACGTACCAGCCGTTACGGTTGCCCTTCGCCTTGTCGGTGGTGTCAAAGCGGTGAACGGCACCATCGGCATAGATCGCCAGCCCGGTCACGCCATACGCGGCCAGGGCGTCGCCTAGCGCCTGCTCAATGCTGGTATACTGGCGACACTCTGACTTGTGGTTAATACCATGCCCCCGGCGCTCACCACGCCGGGTTTCTTTTGCCGTGATAGCGGCCATACCTTCCCCCCTTCAGCCTCCCGGCTGTAGCGAATCCAATAATTCAGTCATCCGGTGCCCATGCTCGCGGCCTGCTTGGTAGGCGTCATGCTCAGCGGTGCCCGGCTCGAAAGGTGCTGCTTTGTATTGGCAGTGGCTCACGCGCTCATCAAGCCGGGTGGCCAAGCCCAAGCGGTACGGGAATGAACGCGGGGCACTGTGCGCGGCGCTGGCTTCGGCCAGCTCCAGCGGTGTGAAGGGTAAGCGCTTAGCATCCATGAATGGCCTCCCGGCGTTTGCCTTGCCAGTCCTTAATGTCGGCGCGGTGCTTCTTGAGCGCAGCGACGGCATTAGCGGCATCGTCCGACCAGTGGCCGCCTGGGATTTCAAACACGTCATCCACGCCTGTCATGGCCAAAAAGCGTTGGCCGGGCTTCGGGTTGGGGTACTCCACCACGATGTAACACGGCACGGGGGCTTGCTCTAACGCGGCTAAGTCGCAGTCAGCGCGCACGGTGTAGGGCGTATCATCTGCGAAGGCGTAAACGGTGAAGTCGCGGGTAGGTAGGTTTAGGGTGCGGGCGTGGTTGTTCATGCCACACCTCCAGCGCTGCGCGTGGCAGTGTCAGCAAGGCGGGCTTCTAGCTGTTGGGCTTTATCAATGTGGTGGTTGTAGCGCTTTAGGCGGGTGCGTGTGCTGCTATCAGCAAACAAGGCGGCTTTCGCCATAGCGCGGTGGGCAGCGGCACGGCTGGAAAGGTTGCGGGTAATGAGATTGGGCAGGCTTAGTGATGCCATGGGTAGGTCTCCAAGTTTTGTGGAGCCATCCCCGACTGTCGCCAAACAGTTAATGGGGGTGGCTGTACGCAGGTTGGCGAACCGGGAAACTTGGAACCCGGCAGACTTTGCAGTCTCCCACGCACAGCCACCATAAACGCGAACAGTGGACGCAAAAAAAGCGCCTGTTTCGCGGTGGGCGCTAGTGCGCCAAGTTTTGATCCGGTCGCCAAACCAGGCTGACGATTTTGCGCCAGCTCGTGAAGCATAGCGGCGGGCAGTAGCAATGGTCAACATTAAGCTACCTCTCGACGTTTTACATTTTCCTCGGCGATGCTGCTCACGGCGTCACCGTCGCGTAACCATTCCAACACATCAGCCAGGCGATAACGGATACTACGACCACGGCGCACAAACTTAGGCGCTGGGCGGCCAAGCAGTAGGCCAGTGATACGGCTTTTGCGGGCGGTGGCAGGCTGCGCGGGTATCAAGTGCGGGAATACGGCGCGTTCGGGCAGCTCGATTAAGGCGGGGTCAAAGCCTGCACGATAGCGTTCAAGGGCGCTATCTAGCAGGGCGGTAGGGGCTTGGGTTTTGTCAGTCATTGCAGCGTCTCGTTGTTGCTGGGGTACGCTGCTAATGGTGATCTTTAATCTAACGAAGTTGGTGCAGGTGCAAAATGCAGATTGCAAATTACCGACGTTTCTTTCTCTCCCACGCCTTTATGGCGTCTCCAACATGACTCTTTAGCTTGCGTTCCCCCATGTTGGTAACGTCATCCGGTATGGCGTTGAGCATGTCTTCAACAATGCGGGTGGCATTCGGTTTTGCGCCATTTCGATATTCTGGCCCGTGCTGATTGGCGTATAGCTCTGCTAGCAACCCAAATGATTCCAGAATGCGCAGTTCGT
Organism: Vreelandella sp. L-25; assembly: GCF_056857535.1. Lineage (NCBI taxonomy): Bacteria > Pseudomonadati > Pseudomonadota > Gammaproteobacteria > Oceanospirillales > Halomonadaceae > Vreelandella > Vreelandella sp. L-25. The sequence continues at coordinate 320 of NZ_JBSXNH010000036.1, read as the reverse complement.
CAGTAATAGATTTACTGAATGCCAGTGAGGTGTCCCACTGCTTCTTGAGACGCGACACGGTGTTGGCCGAGAGTCCCTTGGCCTGGTCACCCAGCAGGGCCGACAGGGCCTCCTGGTAGTCGCCGGTAGAGACTCCCTTCAGGTAGAGCCAGGGGATCAGCTCCTCGATGCTGCGGGCCCGCTTCAGGTAGGGCGGCAACAGCGCGCTGCTGAAGGTCACCCCGTCGCCACTGCGGTCACGGACGCGGGGCACCTTGATCTCGACGTCGCCGATACCGGTTTGCACGGTGCGCTCCGGCAGGTAGCCGTTGCGGACGACG